>NZ_JARPLU010000020.1:10926-41482 GCF_032349615.1 Limnospira sp. PMC 1279.21
ATAAACCCGCCCCACCCAACGTAGGGGCGGGTTCCGCCGGGAATTCCAATTCACAACCCGGATTTTGATAAACCCGCCCCACCCCGATTTGGTGAATAAACCCGCCCCACCCGATAATCCCGATCCAGTTAATCACCTAGGGGCTGTGGTTAGTTGATGCAGCTACAGCCTTTTCCCAAGGAGGCGGCTGGGCGCCCAGAAGTCGCCCAAATGTGGGAAGCCGCCTCTCTGTGGATTGGCGAATTTAGCCTAGCTTTGATCGCCTCGGTTCATGCGACGCAAGTTGAGAACATCACTGATATTTTTAATTTGTAGACAGGTCTGCTCAAATTGATTGCGATCGCATATTTCGATACCCAACTCAATTAAAGCCGGAGCGTCGCGAAACGTCTTAACCTGAGCGCTACAAACGTTGATATTGTTGTCTTTGAGTCGAGATAAAATATCATTGAGTACCCCCACCCGGTCTAATACCTCAATCTGAATTTTCACCGGATAAGTTTTGGGTCGTCCTTGGTCAATGGGGGTAGGATTCCAACTAACTGGAACTAGGCGATCGCCACTAACCTTGCTAACATTATGGCAGCCTTGGCGGTGAATGGAAATGCCACGAGTCCGGGTCACAGTCCCAATAATTGGCTCTCCAGGAATCGGATTACAGCATCCCGCGATATGGTACATTAACCCCTCTACCCCGGCTATGGGAGACTTGCTAGAAGATGTAGAAGTAGGTACAGACCCATGTAATGTATTTCTAGGGGCTAAATTCTGCATTTGTAGGTTATTAGCCGCCTGTTCCATCGAAACTTCTGGAACCGGACTATTAGCTTTCACGACATCCTGGAGTCGATGCACCACCTGTTTCAGGGTAATTTCTCCATAACCCAAAGCAGCTAATAAATCATCAACACTGTGATAATTGCAGCGATGAACCACTGTTTGCATCGGGGCGGATTTCAGTAGAGATTCCAAACCATTCCGACCCATTTCTTTCTCTAAAAGTTCCCGACCTCTGGCGATATTTTCATCACGATGCGATCGCTTATACCATTGACGGATACGATTTTTAGCCGTGCTAGTTCTGACAAAATTCAACCAGTCTAAACTAGGGTGGCTATTTTTATTGGTTAAAATCTCGACAATATCCCCATTTTTTAACACCGTATCTAGGGGAACCATCCGTTCATTAACCTTCGCCCCTTTGCAATGATTGCCCACTTCACTATGCACCCGATAGGCAAAATCTACCGTAGTGGCACCATTGCTCAAAGCCATCACATCACCATCAGGGGTGAACACATAAACATCCTCATCAAAGAGGTTATTTTTAACCGTATCTAAATATTCCTGAGCATCTTTCAGATCGCTTTGCCATTCCAGTAGTTGCCGTAACCAGGTAAACTTCTCATCGGTTTCTGTTAATTTGCCAAATTCCGAGCCGCCAGTTTCCTTATATTTCCAATGGGCAGCAATTCCATATTCCGCTATATGGTGCATTTCTACCGTGCGAATTTGCACTTCTACCGGGCGACCAGTGTTCCCGATAACTCCCGTGTGTAGAGACTGATAACGGTTGGGTTTTGGCAGTCCGATATAATCTTTAAAACGTCCGGGAATGGGGCGATAAGAATCATGAACTATGGCTAAAGCCCGATAACATTCCTCATTAGTTTCTACGATTAAACGCAGGGCGGCAATATCATAAATCTCATGAAACTGTTTGTGACGTTCTTGCATCTTTTTATAGATGCCATAAAGGTGCTTAGGACGACCGGTTACTTCATAACATCGAATCCCCGATTTTTCCATGCGATCGCGTAAAATATCCGCCAAGGCTGCTAGTTTTTCTTCCCGAGTAGCGCGGCGGTCAGCTACGCGGATTTGAATTTCGCGGTAGGCTTCCGGTTCTATATATTTAAAGGCTAAATCTTCCAATTCCCACTTCAGACGACCAATCCCCAAACGGTTCGCTAACGGGGCAAAAATTTCGCGAGTTTCTAAAGCAATACTTCGCTGTTTCGATTCTGACATAAATTCCAGAGTTCGCATATTATGGAGGCGATCGGCTAGTTTAACCACAATCACTCGAATATCTTGAGCCATAGCCAGAAACATTCGCCGGAAATTCTCAGCTTGGCGTTCTGTGGTATTAGAAAAGTTAAACTTAGATAGTTTGGTCACGCCTTCCACTAAATGGCGGACTTCTGGCCCGAAGTGGCTTTCTAATTCTTCCGGAGTGACATCAGTATCTTCGATGATGTCGTGTAGAAAACCCGCCGCCACCATAGCCGTATCACTACCTAAAAATCTCAGGATACCTGCTACAGCAATGGGATGGTTAATATAAGGTTCCCCTGATTTGCGATATTGTCCCTTATGTAGTTGGTAGGCGAATAGGAAAGCGCGCGAGATCAGATCATTGTCTGGAGAAAATGACGGCGTATCTGATGACTCCAGGCTGTGGGAGTTGTCCAAACAATGTTGTAGCCAGTCGGGAACTGAGCATTCGTAGGTGTTTGAGGATGATAGAGTTTTGATGTTCATGGTATTTATGCCTATTCAATTACAGATACTTGATGACTTTGTAGTTTTGGATACAAAATATGTGGGACTGAGGACCCAGAGTAAAATAGGGCTTTCTCCTGACTAACAGCAGTCAGTATGGAAAAAATAATCGATGATTTGACCGCTGGAGTTTCCACAACCCCGGCGGCGATGCTACTATTGGGTTAGCGATTCATACTCCCACACACAGGCCTTTAGCTGGTGGTTCCGGGAGCGATCGCTCTGAATAGGGGATGTTTTCACGCTTTGGGAAATATCCTAACTTATCCCCCAGATATTCCCCACATATCCCTGTATACCCCTATAGGGCGATCGCCCATAGCCGCGAACCACAACAATTAACCCAATTGGATGCTAATTGCATAGGGATCACGATTAAGCTAGATTAACCTGGGGTAGGCTGGGTAGCTGTTAGGTACAATTTTTGTCTATGATGGTTAAATAATAGACAAACTTCTTAACATTATGTTAACAAAGGAGTTCCATAAAGCGATCGCACAATTCAGGCAATCTTTGGAAAAACTCCAAAAAACCATGGTTTCTGACCAATCCGATGTAAATCAGATGACTGAAGCCTTTGGCGAGGTTCAGACGGTGTTTGAGAGTCGAATTATGCAGCTATGCGATAGTGACAGCCAGCTACAACTTCAGTCCTACATTACAGAAACCCATAAGCAGATGCGATTGTTGGGATTAGACCTAAGATTTCTGAAAGCCTCGCGCCATAGTGCTACCACCCGGGAGCGACTTGCTTCTATGCGCGATCGCATTTCCATTCTAATTGGATATTCCACAGTTGTGTTAGACAAAACCACAGATAATTAAGGATTAATTAAGTCCCCACGATTAAAACTAATCGTGCTAAAACAGTAAATGCGATCGAGTACAGCAACAGCTCCCGATATTGATTTGGATTTAACAGGTTTGACCATGACTGCTACCACTTCCGCCATTTCCTACATTCCCTCACTCATCCGTCAACCCACCACGGTTGCTGTACTTGCATCCCTTGGTTTACACGCCGTATTTGCTCTCAACCTGGAAAATATCCGTCTTTATCCAAATACTGTGCAATTACCCCCCAGTGTAGAACTGGTGGAACTATCTCCTAGTCAAATTGACCAGGTTTTTCCAGCACCGCCGCCCCAATTTTCCTTTACCCCCTTTCCTGAACCTCCGTCCTTACCCATGTGGGGTAGCGCCCCCACCCCATCCCCATTTCCTCCCTCAGCCCAACAACTTCCCGTTTTTCCCTCCACATTGCCACAACCGAGGGATAATCCTTTTGGTGTCGTCCCCAGTGGACCCCCCCAAATATTCAACAATCCCAGCAATAGTACATTTTTACCCCCTGTTCAGACTTCCTCCCCGCCGCCTGCTCAATTTAGTTCGCCGCCACCTATTGAGTTTTATCAAACTCCACCCGGTCAACCCAGTTTTCCCGGAAACCGAAACCGTGAGGAATTGTCGCGCCTACAAAATAATCCTCGATTTAGTCATCTGTCACCGGAGGAACAACGATTACTCGAAGAGCAGTTTTCCATGTTACCACCCCCTCCACCTAGACCTCGGTTTCCTGAACATGACCATAGCTATAATCAACCTCCCCGAATACCTAGGGAATCTGGGGAATCTGGGGAATCTGGGGAACCCACCCAGGAGTTCACCCCGGAAACCCAAGTACAACAACCTGATGGGCGGGGTTCAATATTAGCTAGACTAGAGGCAGACAACCAGCGCCGCGCCGAGGCTGTTGGTTCTCCTTCTTCTGATGATGCGGTTGCACCACCTACGCCTACCGGGGAGGTTTCCGATAGTCAATATGCCATGTTAGAAGGGGGAGGAGCCTATGTAGAATGGGTGCTGTCGATGCTGCCAGATTATCCTGACTTGGACACCAGCCAACCTCGCACTATCTCGGCACTATATCCAGCAGAAGCCTGTGAGCAAAATCTCAGCGGTCAAGCCTTGGTCGGTGTGATGATTGGTTCTGGGGGTGGCGTAATTGCCGGACCCCGCTTATTAAGGGGAACTGGTTATCCGATTTTGGATGATGCGGCGGTGGCAGCTATTCGCGATATTCCCTTTGAGGGTCAGGGTCGCCCTATTGCTTATCAGTATGATTTTAATTTCGATAGCGAGAATTGTCGGTCGGTGGCTCCGGCTCCGGCTGCGGCTCCCGCTCCCGCTCCGGCTCCGGCTGCTTCCCCAGAATTAGCCCCGGAAAGTGTCCGGGAACCACAACCGCAACCACAACCGCAACCACAACCGCAACCACAACAGGAATTTAACCCAGAATTAGCCCCGGAAAGTGTCCGCGAACCGGAACCACAACCGGAACCACAACAGGAATTTAACCCAGAATTAGCCCCGGAAAGTGTCCGCGAACCGGAACCACAACCGGAACCAGAGGTGCATTCTGGCTCAATACTTCAACAACTACAGGATTCTCTCGAAAATCCCGAGCAATTTTCGGAGGAATTTATTGATTAGTGATGAGTTATGAGAGTTGGAGAAGGGGCAGTTTTCCGATGAGAAAATAGAGGATTGAGGACTATTTTTCTAAGGGTTCTCCTGCTTCTTTCCAGCCATTAATACTGGGGGCAAATCCTTTGATATTGTTGTAGCCTAATAGTTGTAAGGAAGCTACGGCAATGCCTGTCCGGTAGCCACTGGAGCAGTAAATAACCACCTGGCGGTCATGGGGAATATCGTCTAGGCGTTCGGTGAGGGTCCGTAGGGGAATATTAATTGCTCCTTGGATATGACCTTGCCTGTATTCGGAGGGTTCCCGGACATCAATAAATAAGGCGCGATCGCTTTGGGAAAGTTTTTTAACCTTGGCGACTTTATTTATGTTATAATAGTCGCGGGGCAACTTGTGAATAAACTGATCAACACCCTGGGAAACTTCCTCGCTGGGGGTAATAATCACGGGTGTTTTGGCAGCCTCAGCCGGGGGAATTATCCCCCAATTCCACACCGGAAAAAGTAATCCCCAGCAGCAGATACTAATTACTAAAAGCGCTTTTTTGAGTTTCATAATTGAAAACCAGATCAATGGTCGATGGTTGTAGGGTAGCAACAACACTACCCCCAACCCTATTAAACCATATCGACATCTTTAAAGTAGATTCCCAGCCTCAGAGAGATTAACCGGCGAGAGAAACAGCCATCAATTAAGTAGAGGTAGTAATATCAGCTTGGGTGACAGGTTGCTTAGGACTTTCAAGCATAGTTGATGCTGGTTGTACCCGCTGAGTCAAAGCAGCCGCCATCAGGAAAAATACACCACCAATAATCACAGCAGATAGGCGGTCATTATTCAGGAGATTTCGCATTACCCAACCAAACCCGAGAGAGACGGTGATTTGTGGTAAGACGATAAAGAAATTGAAAATCCCCATATATATACCTGTCCGGTCTGGTGGTAGACATCCCACCAACATAGCATAAGGCATAGATAGAATACTAGACCAAGCAATACCTATACCAATCATTGGTAGGAATAGGAGGTATTGATTATCAATGGTCGCCAGAGAGAATAATCCAACCGCCCCACATATTAAGCAGAAAGAATGGGCAATTTGGCGATTAGTGGATTTTGCTATTTGGGGTAAGATAAAGGAGAACCCGAAACAGACAGCATTATAAGCGGCGATACAAAGGCCAGCCCATTCTATTCCCTCAGAATATAATAGGGAATCCTGATCAACTGCGCCAAAAATATTGCGGGCAACTGCTGGGGGGAAATACAGGAAAATACAATACATTCCCATCCAGGTAAACCACTGTACCCAGGACAATTGTACCATGGTTTCTGGCATATCTCGGAAAGCATCCCAAATGTCTTTTATGCCTTGGAGAATACCGCCTTTATTTTGATTGTTGAAGTTCTGGATATCTTGGGGTGGATATTCTTGGGTGGTTAAGACAGTCCAGAGGACAGTCCCCAAAAAAACGGCCGCGCCGATATAAAAGGAAAATTTGACGGTTAAGGGAATTGCTTGTCCGTCTATTCCGACTGATGAGATGTCAAAAACATGGTTGAGAAACCAGGGGAATACGGAAGCAACTACAGCCCCTAAACCAATGAATAGACTCTGCATAGCAAAGCCTCGCGTTCGCTGGTTTTCGGGTAGTAAATCCCCAACAAAAGCCCTAAAGGGTTCCATGCTGATATTAACGGAGGTATCTAGTATCCATAAGAGACCAGCAGCCATCCAAAGACTGGAGGAACTGGGCATGAAAATTAAGGCAATTGAACTGAGAATAGCACCGACTAAAAAGTAAGGTCTTCTGCGTCCTAAAAAGTTCCAAGTGTTGTCACTCATGTGACCGATAATTGGCTGAACAAATAGCCCGGTGAGTGGTGCAGCCAGCCATAAAATGGGGATTTGGTGGGCTTGAGCGCCTAGGTGTTCAAAAATGGCGCTCATATTTGCCATTTGCAACCCCCAGCCAAACTGAATGCCGAAAAATCCGACACTCATATTGATGAGTTGAAAGAATGTTAAATGTGGTTTTTGGGATGTCATTAATTTAATGGTTATTCAGCAGTTATAGGTCATATTTTGAGATGGTATGGGTTGAATTAGTTGGGGGGTGTTGAATGTGTAACTATAATTAGATGCAGATGTGCGTTTTTTGCCTATAGGCTTACTCCTATTATACCAAATGTCGATCGCTATATACAGCTTGTTCACCAGTCGCTTAATACATTGCCCTCACCCTAAATCCCTCTCCCAGACAGGGAGAGGGATTTTGAGAGGTGATCAGATGATTTCTGAACAGGCTATATATCTATCTAAGGTTCAGGTTAAGTTATTTGAATTTCATAGCCAATAATGCCGCGCCTAATGCAGGTTCGTGACGGGGCCATACTATTTCAGCTTGGGGAGCGATCGCATTAATTCCAGTGATAAATTCGGAGCGTAAATTTGACCAGCCGCGCCAAATACCACCTACTGTTACAATTTCGCAAAAATCACCGGGATTAAATAAATCAGCGATCGCCACTTGAGTAGCCAAAACCAATTCCTGAGCCACATCAGTTATGATAGTTTCTGCTACGGGGTCTCCCTCAGCCGCCACGCGGTCAATAATAGTAGATAATGCCGCCATATCTCGCACCCCTAAACCACGCCTATAAACGGCTTCTATGAGCCTTTCAGGAGACTTTAAACCGAGTTCATTGAGTAACTCTTGAGTCAAGCGAGTTGGCGGTAAACGGCCATCAAACGATCGCATAACGGCGCGCAACCCCCGGACAGCGATATCATAACCGCCGCCTTCATCACCCAAAATATAACCCCAACCACCAACCCTTTTTATTTTCCCGTGGTGGTTACGTCCAAACACCTGAGAACCTGTCCCAGCCATAGCGACAATTCCGACATCATGACCCAACCCTCCCACGAGTGCGATCAGACTATCGCCGCCAATAAAAAAATTTTCCGGTGCAATATTCCAATTAATTTGTAGTTGTTCATTGGACTGAATTTGTCGCACCAATTCCCGCACAATTTCGATATCTTCGGGGCGACCCACCCCCGCCAAACCCAACCCCAAACTACCAATACAAATCCCCGGTTGGTGATAGCTAACGGCTTGAGAAATAGCGTTTTTAATAGCCATTGTGGCGGCGGACAAACCGATACTTTGATAATTCGAGGGTCCAGCTTCTCCCCTACCTAAGACCTGATAGCGATCGTCAATTAACAGACAAACAGTTTTCGAGCCACCCCCATCAATTCCTAGTCCATAAACCATCAATAAATCACCATCACTTTATCAGTTAATTCACGGGTTCGGGCAACTAAAAAGCTGCCCGATTTTCGGCGATATTTAAGCTGTAAGTAACTTGCGAGCCCTTTCGGCGCGTGCTTCGGCAGAATCCATCACTTCGGGGAATTTATCGACAATTTCCCCGGGGTAATTTTCCAGAAGTCGAGTAGAAAGAGACACGCGCTGGCGACCCTCTTCTAGGCTAATAACTAAGGCTTTGACGGTTTGACCTATGGTAAATATATCAGGGAGAGAACCGACATATTTTTGGCTAACTTCCTTAATATGAATCAACCCAGTTACGCCTTCTAGTTCGATAAACACACCAAAGGGCTTAATACTTCCGACAGTTCCCTCTACGAGTTGACCCACTTGAAGCTGGCTAAAGGAAACGGATTGAGAAGCCATACGTTGAGACAGTACCAGCTTTTCACGATCGCGATTAAATTCGAGAACAGTGACGGTGATAGTTTCACCGACCAAAGCCTCTAAATTATCCCGAACCAGGAGATGCGATCGAGGAATAAATCCGCGCAAACAATCGGCATCTACAGTCACGCCGCCGCGATTAACGCCAGTAACTACTACCTGTAAACTTTCGGAATTTTCGGCGATTTCTGACAAATTATCCCAAGCCTTTTCAACTTGCAATTTTCGCAGAGACAGTAATACCTGACCATCGGAGTTTTGGTCACGGATAATCAAAAACTCTTGTTCTTCACCTAGGGGTAAAATCTCCGATAGATTATCCCCTGCGGTGAAGGAGATTTCGGACATGGGTAAAAATCCGGGTGATTTACCACCTTTGATTTCAATATATGCACCATTAGAATCATACTCAAATACCCGACCTGTCACGATTTGCCCTTTTTGTAAATCATAATTATGAGCTTCTAGGGCTTTGGCAAAATCATCAATTGAAAACGACTGATTTCCTGTAGTCATAGAATAAACCAACCCAACACAAATTCACACTGTAACCCATTCTCGCACTTTCCCTGGATTTCCGAGTTTTGGCTGCTCTCTGAGAACAAAAGTCTAAGATATCCTAAGATGAGAAGCCATTTAGTAGACCGAATTGAAAGGGTTAAGCGATATGCGATCGCCAACCCCTCAAGGGTTCCCAAGTTCCTAAGAGCCGGTTAGTTCCTGAGCGAACAGTTCCCTAACTTGTTTCCAGGCATCTTCAGCAGCATCTTTATTATAGCTATCTCGCTGCTCACAGAAAAAACCGTGGGTGGCTTGATAACGAAAAATACGATGGGGAATCTTATATTTTTGCAGTTCCGCCTCAATTTGGTCAACCTCAGAATTAGGGATTAAAGGATCTTCGGTACCAAAGAAGCCATACAGAGTCCCTTTAATTTCGGGAGTGCGAGTGACGGTAGCAGGTCCGCCGCCGGGAGTTCCGGTAACAATTCCCGCGCCATAGAAGGAAGCGATCGCCCCCAGGTCAGGGAGGGTAGCAGCCAAATAAGTCACATGACCACCAAAACAGAAGCCAATAGCCCCAAAAGGCGCATTTTTGACATGATCTTGCTGTTTGAGGAAATCAATAGTGGCTTGAATATCGCTCAGGAGTTCCGGGGCTGTAGTTTGTTCCTTGTATTTGCGTCCCAATTGCAGATCGGCGTCGGTGTAACCGACCTCAAAACCGGGAGCCAAGCGTTGGTAAATAGCAGGAGCGATCGCCACATATCCTAGCCCAGCAATGCGATCGGTAACATCTCGGATATGGGAATTGACCCCAAAAATTTCTTGGATCACCACCACACCGGGATAGGGTCCCCCCTGGGTAGGTTGCGCCAGATAAGCCGCGATATTCAGATCGCCATTTTTAACGGTAACATGATTGGTACGAATTTCTAAATCTGCCATAATTCCATGATTCAGTTATTTTCGGTAACACAGGAAAGCCAGCCCCAAAATCATCCATGGGCTGATCATGCTTTACTGGTTACACTTTAAAGTATCTCTCAAACCCGACAGTTCCCCTAACCGTCAAACCCCACCGCAGGCTAAAGTCTGCTCATACCGACCCTCTGGAAATTGGTTATGGTTCAGTTTTACATTCAACCCGATAGCGACATTCCTGCTTCCAATCAACTTTTTAACCAAATTCGGTTTGCCATAGCTTCTCGCCAGTTTCCCCCAGGACACCGCTTACCCAGCACCCGTCAACTGGCGATGCAGACAGGACTACACCGCAATACGATTAGTAAAGTTTATCGACAATTGGAAGACCATGGTTTAGTAGAAGCCCAAGCCGGGTCAGGAATTTATGTGAAAGCCTTGGGTCATGAAGGCGGTTCCCGGGCTAGTTCTCCCATTTTGGAGCATTACCCACAAGCTAACCAAATTATTCAACAGAGTTTAGATAACTTATTATCCCAAGGCTGTAGCCTCAATGAAGCCCGCGAACTATTTTTAGCGGAAATTGACTGGCGGTTACGTTGTAGCGCCCGCGTCTTAGTCACAGCCCCCACCCAGGATATTGGTATTGGTCAGTTAATGGCTCAGGAGTTAGAAGTCGCCCTAAAAATTCCGGTCCAACTCATACCCATTGAAAAACTAGCAGAAACCATAGAACAGGTTCCGTCGGGAACTGTGGTCACCAGTCGCTATTTTATCGGACAAGCGGAAGCTGTAGCAGGTCCGAGGTCGGTGCGGGTCATTCCGGTAGACATTTATGATTTTGCTAAGGAAATTGCTTTGGTTCAACAGTTACCCAAAGGAACTTATTTGGGAATTATTAGCCTCAGTTCGGGGTTGTTACGAGCCACGGAGGTGATTATTCACAGTCTGCGGGGGGATGATGTATTAGTTATGACTGCTCAACTGCCAAATGACTATAGAATTAATGCTATTGTTCGCAGTGCTAAGGTCGTGATTTGCGATCAGGCTAGTGTCAAAGCTGTTAAGGATGCCATACTGGCTAATCGTGAGGAGATTATCCGCCCCCCTCAGTTGGTTTGCTGTGAAAATTATATCGGTAGCAAGTCGATTAATTTGCTCAAGCGGGAACTAGGCTTAAATTAATGGCTCGCTACAGCTTGTTCACCAGTCGCTTAATAGATTGCCCTCACCCTAAATCTGGATCCCAGAGGGGGAGAGGGACTTTGAGATGTGATCAGATGATTTCTGAACAGGCTGTAATCTAACAATTTTCCTATTATTACGTTAGGAGTGAAGCATGAAGGCAACCCTTCAAGAAAAACCATCATTGACTAGAAACTATCCGACAACGGATACATCTGTCGCCCCGGATTTACCCAATCCTTTTGAGCATGAGTCGGAGTATGATACTGCGATCGATGATGCTGAAAATCCTTTTGACCCGCAGGATTTGGAAGATTTGGTTCTGACTGATGGCTCGGAGGGTGACTCTGAGAAATCTCCGGGTTTACTCAGGAAAATTCTGCTCTCTCCTCAAATGGGGGTTGGGGTGGTGGTGGCTTTGGCTTGTTTGTATACTCTCACCCGTCCCTGTGTGATTGGGGAATGTCGGGAAATTGACCAGGCGAGGAGTTTGGCTCAACAATCCCAAAATACTATCGAAACTGTACCGACGGCGAGAGCGCCGGGATTGGCTCGTCAGGAGTTGGTAGGAGCGATCGCATTACTGCAAAGCATTCCCTGGTGGTCTCCTCATCATTTGGAGGCGCGGATGCTATTGAGGGATTATCAGTCTGAACAACAGAATTTAAGTTCTGTGGTCACGGCTTTGACTATGGCTGGGGTGGCGGCGCAAATGAGTCAAAATCCCCCCCACCCTATAGATGATTGGCTGAAAATGCAGCAGTTATGGGAAGATGCGATCGCTCAACTACAAAAAGTCACCCCAGAGAGCATTATTTATCCCTTTGCTGAAACCCGCTCAACTCAATATCGTGCCAATTTAGCCACAGTCCGTGGGCGGCTCTCATTGGAGCGAGAAGCCCAGCAAACCCTGGAAAGGGCAAAAAACACCGCACAGGTCGCCAGGGCGCGTCAGGGGGTCGCTAGACACGCGCAAAGTTGGCAATCAGTCTATGATACCTGGCAAAGTGCCACCAATATTCTGGCAGCGATTCCGCCGGGTACTATGGCTTACCAGGAGGCTCAATTATTACGGGTTCGTTATCAGCCCAGCTTGGAAGATGCTCGCGATCGCAAAACTATTGAACAGGTCGGTTTGGAAGCCTATAACCGAGCGGTAAATAATGCTGACCAAGCCCGCATTTTTGAAGAAAGGGAAGCCTGGAATGAAGCCTCTCGCTCCTGGGGTCGTGCGATTTCTTTTGCTAATAATGTGCCTCAGAGTAGTTCCTATTACCTGGAAATGCAGTCCCTAATACGAGGTTATAATGAAGCATGGCAACGGGTACAGGCTCAGGTGCAAATTGAATCGCGGTTAGAAAAAGCACGGGGGGATCTCAGTCGCACTTGTGCGGGAAATCCGAAAGTCTGCAATTATGGCATTAGTCGTGATTTGATTACAGTCCGGTTAACTTCTGAGTATGTTCAGCAAATTAAAAACTCGGCAATTGCTGGAGATAGGGCGGGAAATCCACAGCCGCGATCGCAGGCGAGAAACCATGTTAATACACTGATTGTAGCTTTGGAGTCTATTAGCGATAATGCTAAGATTCCCCTACAAGTTTATATGCCAGACGGTCAGAAAATCGGCACTCATTTTCCCTCAATGTAATACCCCTATTAGCATATTGGGCGGGCGAAGACGACCATAACCCGCCCAAACATAGCACCCAACCAAACACGCCAATTATCAATTACTTTGTTGCAGGGGAAAGGTAACAGTAACGGTTGTTCCCTGATTAATTGCACTTTCCACCTCAATTTTACCTCGATGATGATCAACGATCGCTGATACGATCGCCAAACCTAGCCCGGAACCTGATGTCTGGGGGGTGTCGGAAATCTGAGTAACTTCCCCAGATTTTTCCGCCTCTAAATTGGGGCGGGCTGGATCTACTCGATAAAAGCGATCGAAAATGTGGGGAATAGCTTGTGGGGGGATACCAATACCATTATCTTTGACTATCACCTGTAAGCCCTCAAACTGTTCTTGCCAATGGTAGTATTCTTTGGAGTTACCATGATGCGGCGATCGCTTATTTTTGGGGAGATATTGCAGAGTTAAAGACACCTCTCCCCCTCTGGGAGTATAGCGGAGACTATTACTGACTAAATTAATCAACAACCGAACCAATTGATCGCGATCGCCCTCCATAGTAAACCAATCAGTTTCGGTTTCTGGGGGTAAAGTATCACCCGCCGACAACAGGGAAGGAGGATCCACCAAATTCAGTGATAAATTAATATCAGCCGCCTCGGCGTTAGCAGACTGTTCCTCCATGACTTCCATCAGCAAAGCATCGAGGGGAACAGAAGTAAACTGAGATTCCACAATTCTACCATCGGTGCGGGCTAAAAATAGCAAATCATCCACCAAGCGACCTAAGCGTCTGGTCAACCTTTCAATAACCTGTAATTGCTGATGAATATCTGCATTAACATCAGTTTCTGCTAAAGCCACCTGGACATTAGTTTGAATAGTGGCGATCGGGCTACGGAGTTCGTGGGAAGCATCAGCCGTAAACTGTTTAAGATGTTGATAGGATTCTCGCACAGGTTCGATCGCTAATTCCGATAAAAACCAACCAATAGCCGCCACGGAAATTAAAATCATCACCCCCCCCATAGCCAAATCGGTTAATAATTGACGAATAGGCTTTGTGACCTCAAACCAGGGATGACTGACCCGTAAATATCCCAACACCTGGCGACCTCTTTCTACGCGGTCTGTGACCTGTCGCAAGACGACTTCCTGAGAGGTGAGGTGAGAATTTCCAGAAAGTTGACTAGCCAAAGACCAATGATGATCGGTTAGCCTGACAGTTTCGCCATTGCGGTGGGTATGGAGGGGAATATCAAGGGGTTGAGAGAGGGTAGACCATAACAACTCTCCGGTGGGGCTGAACCATTCTAAATCAATATGGTCATCATCAGCAGCAGCATCAACATTATTGCCAAAACTGGCTTCGACATTAACAGTGATAAGCCCCACCCCCTGGGAAGATGGGGAAATGGTGCTGAGGGCGGGTTCAATGACAAGCGATCGCTCTACTACCTCGACGACATGGTTGAGAGTGTCATCAATGCGATCGATTAACGTATTGCGGACATACAGATAAAACCCACTAGCAAATAACAACAACAAAACCGCAGTTACAGCAGTGTACCAAATCGCTAAACGTCTTCGAGTAGCTTGGAACATAGGGGGAGACCATAACCAGAGAAAGTGGGGGTTTTTTGCCCCCACAAGTACCTAGTTAGTATACAAAAGTATGGGGGCGGGATAATTTATAATGGATAATAAATTGACTCTATTAATCTCATGCCATGACAAGAACTGATATATTATCAATGCTAACCTGGGACTTACTGAATTTGATGTGGATAGCCTGCGGGTTATTTGTGGCAGGAGTTTTAGAAGCATTCTTATGGAAAACTCCACCGTTTCAATTATTAAACTTACCCGTGCAAAAAGAATGGTTTGGCGAAAACAAAAAATGGCGGGGTCTCATTAGTCTACCCCTCACTTTTATGGTGAGTGTATTCGGGTTTCAATTCCTAGAATCATTGGCGGGAATTAACCCGGATTTTCCTATCCATTTCCAAGACTTTAAGGCGGTTGAATTTGGGTTGCTAACCGGGTTGGTATTTAACCTGTCAGAATTGCCCAACTCTTATATCAAACGTCGGCTAAATATTGCCCCGGGAGAAGAAGCGAATATCATTACTTATCTGTTTGACCATATAGACTCGACCTATGGAGTTCTGATTTTATGGTATTTTTACTTCCACTTTCCCCTACATTTTATCAGTGTGGGTTTAATCGCCACTCCGTTATTATTTATGGGTGCAACTTGGCTACGAAAAAGGTTAGGGTTGAAGTAATATAATACCATATTCACGAGTAGAGGCGGGTTCTGGAGTTGGCTATATTCCTCCCCAAAAGCAGGACATACCCGCCTGTTATAGGCGGGTGAGACTCTCTAAAAAATCAGAAAATCATCGGGTGATAACTCGGTTATCCCTGTGATATTTTGGAGTCTGGCTAAAATCTGGGAGTCGTCCCCGGTAGTATTATCACCATCACCATCATAAATGATGTAAGTATGGCTACCATCATCATAAGCAAACAGATTATTTCCATCCAAGACATTAGATGAAATATCAGTTTGAACGGTTAGGAGAATGCGGTCAGTATTGGGAATCAAATCACTAGATAAAGCGATCGCATCTCCTTCCGCCTCTCCCAGACCTGTGAAATCGGCGATCGTATCATATAACCCGGTGCCAATTTGTTCATCAATACTACCTGTACTATCAGCATTAAATGCGGTGCCGCCACCATCATCAGGGGTTTCATAGGCAAAAATGTTATTACCAGTACCACCGACCAAGTAATCACTCCCCAAACCACCAACTAGGCTATCATTACCACCCAATCCCGATAAGGTATCATTACCCCCTAGACCAATTAGGGTATCATTACCAGCGCCACCAGTCAAAAAGTCGCTAAATTCACCCCCTGTAACTGTTTGTGGATCATCAGTAGGTCGGGGTAGCCATTCAACGCTAATCATAGCGGTGGCGGTTCCACCCTGTCCATCATTAATGAAATAGGAGAACTCATCAGTTAGTGTGTCATTAGTAAGTCGAGTATAATTGATTAAATTCCCGCTAGTAGTTACCAGTGCGAAGTCAGACGTGCCTCTGATACTTTCTAAGGTAAGCGGATCTTCATCTGGATCGGTATCATTAGAAACGGGGTTAAAGGAGAATTGAGTTCTAGCGTTGGTGTAAACTGGACCATAATCCACAGCCACCGGAGGCCGATTTATAAGCAGGATATCAATAGTTGTCCGAGGTTCATTACTGTCATCACTGCCATCATTCACAACCACTATTACTATGCGGTTTGTAGTGTCAGGACGATTTAAGGTATTGTTGTAAAACACGCGGGAAATAGCTGTTTGATAGTTGGCTAAAGAGGCACTACCAGAGAGGCTAAGAACCCCCGTTTCGGGATTATAGGTTTCGGCAGTGATACCCCCCGGAAGTCCGCCAATGACGGATAAACCCTCATCTTCCCCATTGATGGGATTGGTCAGAGTAATAGTTGCGGATTGGATGGTAGTATTATCTGGGTCGGTAATGCTGACATTATTGGAAGCGATCGCCACTGGCTCTCCTCCCCTTTCAAAGGTAGTAGCGAAGTTTCTGCCGCCGACGACACTGTTAGTGGTATCTAAATCAATTACAGGGGGGTCATTAACCGCCACGACAGAAATAGTGCTAACAGCTAGGGGGTTATTATCATCCCTGCCATCATTTACCACGACTTCAATAATGCGATCGCTTGTATTTGGATCGAGGGAACGATTTATATATGTTACCGTTGCCAAAACCTCTTCGTAAACACTCAGGGAATTTTCCCCAGAGAGTGTTAACACCCCCGTAGTTTGATTATAATTAGCCGTAATATCGGTATCACCCGTATTAACTGCTAATTCCTCAAAATCCCCATCTAACAGATTAGTAATCCTGACAGTAGCGCCCACTAGGCTATCATTATCAGGGTCGGTAATCCTAACACCATCACCAGAAGCGATCGACACTGGTGGCTCTTTTTCCGTGAAAGTAGTCGCAAAATTAAGGGTTCCCGAATCATCAGGACTCAGATCCACAACAGGAAGTTCATTAACCCCGGTGACAGTAATGGTGACGGTAGCCGTGGCTGTAAGACCCATATCATCAGCTACTGTGTAAGTAAACGTATCTTCTAAAGTTTCCCCTTCCTGCAATGCTATAAATGATTCTACCTCCCTTGGGTCAAAGGTGTAGCTACCATTAGGATTAACCGTAACTGTAGCACCCCGAGAACTATTAGAGTCAAAATCAACCACCTCTAACGGACCCCCTTCCGGGTCGGTATCATTAACCAAAACTCCTTGAGCCGCATTTACAGTTAAGACTGTATTCGCCAGGATACTATTGCTATCATCGACAGCAACAGGAGGTTCATTAACTCCAGTTACAGTAATGCGGACGGTAGCCGTAGCCTGATTACCATCAATATCCTCGATAGTGTACGTGAAAGTATCAACTATCTCCTGTTCTTCCCGCAACGCCAATAAAGCATTAGCATTTCTGGGGTCGAATGTATAACTACCATCGGGATTAACTTGTACTGTAGCACCCTGAGCGCTCCTGCCATCAAAAGCCACAACCGTTAACGGATCCCCGTCTAAATCGAAGTCATTGGCGAGAACTCCCTCCGATGACTCAACACTCAAAATTTGGTTAGCAAGGGTGTTATTCTCGTCATCAACAGCCGTAGGGAGAGATTTTACCAGCACCGTCACTGTGGCTGTGTCAGTACCTGAACGTCCATCACTAATGGTGTACTCAAAACTAGCTTCTCCGAGAAAGTCCGAGTCCGGGGTAAATAACACATCACCGGCTTCTGGGTCTAGTTCTACTGTACCGTTATTAGCATTAGCCACTTCTATGATGGTCAGAACATCACCATCAGGGTCGCTATCATTAGCTAGTAAAGTTTCCCCAGGGATGTTTATGGCAGTATTTAGTAAAGCATCAACCTGATCATCTTCCGCGACGGGTGGTCGGTTTAGGGTTTCAATGGTGATGGTATCTGTAGCCGTTAAAGGATTATCAGGATCTCCACCACCTTGGTCATTAGTCGTAATTTCCAAGCTACCATTTTCGTTGAGAAACTCTGGTAATGGGGTAAATGTTAACCCTTCTAAGGCTTGGTTAATAGCTGAGAGAGTACCAGTCAAGGTGAGAGTTTCCGTGTTTTCGCCAGTAACTTCCACCGCTTCGGTATTTTCCCCTGGGGTAACTGTCCCATTGGTCGCCACTATAGTCACCACTAACGGGTCATCCCCCGCGTCTGGGTCAGCAATGGTAATAGCATTATCAGTTTCTGTGCTAAATACCAGCGGTGTATCAGTATTAGTGGCTTGGGTTTCTGGTACGTTGTTACTGGGTGGTTCATTAACCCCGGTGACAGTAATGGTGACAGTAGCGGTGGCTGTACTACCCATATCATCAGCTACTGTATAGGTGAAGGTATCTTCTAAGGTGGCACCAGACCGCAATGCTATAAATGATTCTACCTCCCTTGGGTCAAAGGTGTAGCTACCATTAGGATTAACCGTAACTGTAGCACCCCGAGAACTATTAGAGTCAAAATCAACCACCTCTAACGGACCCCCTTCCGGGTCGGTATCATTAACCAAAACTCCTTGAGCCGCATTTACAGTTAAGACTGTATTCGCCAGGATACTATTGCTATCATCGACAGCAACAGGAGGTTCATTAACTCCAGTTACAGTAATGCGGACGGTAGCCGTAGCCTGATTACCATCAATATCCTCGATAGTGTACGTGAAAGTATCAACTATCTCCTGTTCTTCCCGCAACGCCAATAAAGCATTAGCATTTCTGGGGTCGAATGTATAACTACCATCGGGATTAACTTGTACTGTAGCACCCTGAGCGCTCCTGCCATCAAAAGCCACAACCGTTAACGGATCCCCGTCTAAATCGAAGTCATTGGCGAGAACTCCCTCCGATGACTCAACACTCAAAATTTGGTTAGCAAGGGTGTTATTCTCGTCATCAACAGCCGTAGGGAGAGATTTTACCAGCACCGTCACTGTGGCTGTGTCAGTACCTGAACGTCCATCACTAATGGTGTACTCAAAACTAGCTTCTCCGAGAAAGTCCGAGTCCGGGGTAAATAACACATCACCGGCTTCTGGGTCTAGTTCTACTGTACCGTTATTAGCATTAGCCACTTCTATGATGGTCAGAACATCACCATCAGGGTCGCTATCATTAGCTAGTAAAGTTTCCCCAGGGATGTTTATGGCAGTATTTAGTAAAGCATCAACCTGATCATCTTCCGCGACGGGTGGTCGGTTTAGGGTTTCAATGGTGATGGTATCTGTAGCCGTTAAAGGACCGCCTTCTCCGGTGTTTCCGAGGTCGTTGGTGGTAATTTCTAACTGTCCGTTTTGGGCATTAAATCCCTCGGTGGGGGTAAAGGTTAAACCATCTAGGACGCGGTTAAGTGAATCTATTACACCTGTAAGGGTTAGGGTGTCGGTGTCGCTGCCGTTAATTTGCACCCCTTCTGTATTGGTGCCGACTGTTAAAATGCCGTTGGTGGCAACTAGGCTAACTTCTACTGGGTTACTACCAGCATCAGGGTCGGCAATACTAATGGAATTGTTGTTCTCTTCACTGAATACTAAGGAGGTTTCCCCATCGTTTTCTTGTGGTTCGGGAACTGTATTTTCCGGGGGGTTATTAATGGCGGTAATCCTAATGATAGAATTGGCGGGATTACTGTCTTCAATGCCATCACTAAGGATGACGGTAATTAGGCGATCGCTTGTCCCTGGTGCTAGGGATGTGTTATTATAAAATATTCGGGAAATGGCATCTTCATAAGCTACGGGAGGCGCAGTTCCAGTGAGTAGTAAAACCCCCGTATTTGGGTCATAAGCATCGGCGGTAATATTGGGAGATAAAAGCCCGGTAATTGATAAACCTTCTTCCTCTCCATTGGCGGGGTTGGTAATAGTAACAGTGGCTGAAACTATATCATCACCATCTGGGTCGCTAATGCTAATACTACCCAGTGCGCCAATACGGACAGGAGAATCTCCTTCGGTAAAGTCGGTGCTAAAATCGTTCCCAGGTGCGGCAGAATTGAGGTCAATAACAGGAGGCTCATTAACTAACTCTACATTAATGAAAACTGTAGCAGTAGCAGTTTGACCAGCACTATCTCGCACCGTATAAACGAAACTATCTACCCCCACAAAATCCCTGGGTGGTGTATAGATAAAAGATGAATTAGTCCGCTCGATTGTGCCACCTTCGCTGGTGGTTGATGGTAGATCTGTGATGGTGAGAATATCCCCTGGTCTTGACGGACTATCATTCTCTAACAGAGTGGAATTATTAACGTTTAATGAACTGTTCTGTGCCACACTAAGGGTATCATTTCCGGCTTCAATACCATCAGAAGGAGTCGGAGTCGGAGTCGGGGTCGGAGTCGGAGTCGGGGTCGGGGTTGGCGTGGGAACCGGGGGAGGAGTGGGAACAGGAGGAGTGGGAGTCGGTTCAGGACTAGGAGTCGGAGTCGGAGTCGGACTAGGTTCTGGCTCTGGGTCGGGTTCGGGTTCTGGGTCGGGTCCGGGTTCAGGTTCGGGTTCGGGTTCGGGTTCGGGTTCAGGTTCAGGTTCAGGTTCGGGTTCAGGTTCAGGTCCGGGTTCAGGTTCAGGTTCAGGTTCAGGATCTACTAAAGGTCCGTCTGGGTCGATGAGAAAATCTGTTTCGTCCAGCATGGCTGGATCTACATTTAATAAAACTGCTAAAAAGTCTCCGGTATTGCGGTCTATGAGCAATGTATTTCTGATATTGGCACCTTCACCACGACGAATTTCAATATCCGCAAAGGTGAGTCCTCCGGTTAATCCAATTTTGTCAACACCAGCTTGAAAGTCGGTGATCAAATCTGCTAATTCTGGGGAAGCGCCGCCAGTGGTACCTGTAATTACACTACCACCACCTTCAGACGCACTGACAACTAAGCCAACAACAAATATATTTCTACCACCACCACCAGTGAGGGTATCAACACCACGACCGCCTTCTAGTAAATCATTACCTTCATCTCCAAAGAGGCGATCGTTACCCTTTCCGCCTCTTAATATATCATTACCATCACCGCCAAAAATTATGTCGTCACCGGGACCGCCAAAGATAGTATCATTCCCCTTACCACCAACGAGTTCATCATTACCATCATCACCAAAGAGTAAATCGTTACCAGTCCCACCAAACAGGAAATCATTATCAGCGCCACCATAAAGGGTATTATTGCCACCACCAGCTACTAATGTATCGCTACCCTTATCGCCAAACATCAGGTCGTCATTTTCACCCCCTATGAGGCTGTCATTACCTTGACCTCCATACATGGTGTTATTACCAGAGACACCGAAGAGGATATCAGCATCTTTATCACCGAATAACAGGTCATTCCCACCTTCACCAAAAATTAAATCATTACCCTGACCACCCCGGATACAATCATCTCCGTCGCCACCATAGATGGTATCATTACCGTCATTGCCATTAATGGAGTCTGCACCATCACCCCCTCGGATAAAGTCATCTCCCCCTAAACCGAAAATGATGTTATTACCACCTACACCATCGATCGCATCATTAAAATCACTACCCAGAATGGTATCGTTTCCCTCTGTACCAACTCCTGAACCTTGTATGGTGATGATTTCTGGTTCTGGGTCGGGTGCGGGTTCTGGGTCGGGTGCGGGTTCTGGGTCGGGTGCGGGAGTTGGTGCGGGAGTTGGTGCGGGAGTTGGTGCGGGAGTTGGTGCGGGAGTTGGTGCGGGTTCCGGTTCGGGAAACTCAAAACCCTCTGGTCGAAAGAGAATTTCCCCGCCACCACCAGGTAAAGTTTCTCCGACTTGTCCTGTGAGACTTTGCAAGCCTGAGTCAGTTTGTTCAAGATAAACAATGGAACTGGTAGCGATCGAAACAGCTTGTAAAACCGGTTGTTCAGGAATAAATAAGAGTTCCCCATTGGCTCCGGTCATGGTATCCCCGATAGTCCCCCCAAAGGTTTGAAATTTACCAGGAATGGGGTCAGCCGGAAAAATTAATTCAATATTATTAGTGTTTAGTAGACTATTACCAGGAATAACTCGGCGAGAGATGAGAGCGAGGGTGGTAGGGATATTAACACCAGTCATGATGGAACTCCTTAATAGTGATCAAGTATTAGGGGGAATATTGAAACAGGGGAGGATATGGGTTTAACTGTTCTCCCCGGCTTTGGGAAATCAGGAACTATGGCTAGATGATGATGAAATCATTAGAGCCGAGAATGGTACTAATGTTATCGGTCGAAGGATCAATTGATTGCAGAATAGCCAGGTCAAAGGCGGGTAAACTATCATCAGATAAGTCCGGGTCAAAACCGAGAATATAGTTACCTTGGAAACCTGGATAGGTGAGGTTATTCCGGTAGAGGAACAAAGCGGAACCGCCATCTGAACCCCTTTGATTTTTGAGCGCGGCGTTAACGGCTTGAATATTATCAAAGGTGTCTTGGAAGATAATTAATTGTCGTCCGCTAATGTCGGTACCTTCGGAGCCTAGAGCGCTAATGATAGCACTTTGGAGGGGTGCGGCGGCGGTGCCAACGGTGGGAACTAAGCCATCAAAATTGTTTTCTCCAGATACAATTAAGAAGCGATCGTTTCCTGGTTGTTTAAAATCAGTGATGATATCGACTCCCTCGCCGGGGTTGAGGTAGTAGAAGACATTGTTACCGGAATTTCCTGTGAGTAGGTCAGAACCTGCTCCCCCAGATATGGTATCATCTCCAGTGCCACCAAAGATGGTATCATTGCCACTGTCTCCGAAGATGAGGTCGTTACCATCACCACCAGATACCTGATCATTACCTGGTCCAGCAAATACGGTATCATTACCGGGTCCGGCTATAATCGAATCATTCCCAGCGCCGCCAAAGATGCTGTTATCACCGCCAATTCCATCAATGGTGTCGTTACCTTCACCACCAAACAGGGTGTCATCTCCCTCGCCGCCAACGATAGAATCGTTACCCACTCCACCAAAAATGGTGTTATTACCAGAGCCAGCAATTAGGGTATCATTGCCTGGTCCGCCTTGAATGAGATCTCGACCAATTCCACCGAAGATTAAATCGTTACCGTCATCTCCAAATAATTGGTTATCGCCTCGCTCAGTAATTATGGTGTCATTACCATCACCACCAAAAATGGTATCGTTACCTGTGCCACCAGTGAGGGAGTCATTACCAACACCACCACTGAGTAAATTACCATCATCACCGCCGATAATGGTATCGTCTCCACCTTCTCCAAATAGACTGTTAATTCCGCTACCGCCAATGATGGAATCGTTACCGGGTCCACCAAAGATGGAGTCGTTACCTTCGTTACCCAATAGGGTATCGTTTCCTTCTCCACCATCAATGACATCATTACCACTTCCCCCCACTATGGAGTCATTTCCCGGACCTCCATCGAGGATATTTCGACCGCCAACACCCACGAGGGTATCATTACCACCAAATCCTTGAATGTACTCACTCAAGGCGGTACCCTCTATGTTGTCATCTTCATCAGTTCCCTGAATGAAGTCATCCACGACTGAGATACTAAAGATTTGCTGGGGTAAGGTGGCCACACTATCTGTGAGTCGGAATACTAAATCATCTACGCCAGACTCTCTACCAGAGGTATAGATAATAGCACCAGTATTAATGCTTTCTTGGCTGAATCGATCGCCAGTTCTGATGCGATCGGTGGAAGTAGTCCCCAATCTCTGCATAATACCAGCTTGAGGCTCTCTTAATACCTCATAAAATACCTCAGTCGGAAGATTGTCTGGGTCTTCGGCAAATAGGTTATTAACTGTGATGGTTTGTTGCTGAGTTGGCAGTAGGATAATCCCGCGATTAACTACTAATTCTGGCGGTTGATTAACCTGTATAAATACAGTGGCTTGAGCAGTGTTACCACTACCATCAGTTATGGTATAGGTAAAGGTTTCCGGCTCTACAAAGCCAGGATTAGGAGTATAAGTAAATGTTCCGCCTCTGGGGTCAGCAGGACTTTGGATTAAGTCCCCCCCAGTGGTCATGGTAAATTCAATCACCCTAATAGGTTCCCCTTCTGGGTCGCTATCATTGGCGAGTACGTCAAAGGTCACTGGTTGGTTCACTGCTCGTCTCACCCGGTCATCAACTGCGTTAGGTGGCAAGTTGATAGGGGGTGGGGGTGGCGGAAGTGGAGGTACAGGAGGGGTCGGTGTGGGTGTCGGTGGTGTCGGTGTGGGTGTCGGTGGTGTCGGTGGTGTCGGTGGTGTCGGTGGTGTCGGTGGTGTCGGTGTGGGTGGTGTGGGTATGCCGATGTCCAAGCCGACGACGGGGACAAAATCGGAGGCGGTTAAGTTATTGCTGTTAACCCCAATGAGAACTGCTAGGAACTCTCCATCACTACCATTACGGATAATAGCATTCCCGGCGTTTTCCTCGCTTTGGGTAATGCTGAGTTGTTCAAAGGTGAGGTTCCCCAACAAACCAATTTTATCAGTCCCACCAGTGAAGTCATTAATGACATTAGCTTCTTCTACGCTACCGCCGCCACTACCTTCGGCGATCGCAAAGGTGTCACTACCGGAACCACCTGTGAGGGTATCGGCTCCGAGACCTCCAAATAATAAATCATCTCCCACTTCTCCAGCAATTTGATCATCACCTTCGCCGCCGATGATAGTATCGTTTCCTGGTCCACCAAAAATGGTATCGTTTCCAACTCCCCCAAATAATAGATCAGCACCATCATTACCGAAGATTAAATCATCTCCTTGGCCACCATAAATCGTGTCGTTGCCGTCATCTCCCCAGAGGATATCATTACCTTTGTCACCAAAAATCAAGTCATTCCCAACACCACCCCGAATGCAGTCGTTGCCGTCCCCGCCATACATAGAATCTGCACCAGGTCCCCCCAATAGGGTATCGTTGCCGAGGTTGCCGAATAGTAAGTCATTACCATCCCCACCAATAATCAGGTCATTGTCCTGACCTCCATAGGCGGTATCATTACCCGGTCCGCCGTCTAGGGTATCGTTGCCTTGGTTGCCGAAGAGTAGATCGTCGCCTTCGTCACCTTGTAGGAGGTCGTTTCCAGCTAAACCGAAGATGGTATCGTTTCCAGCTAAACCATTAATGACATCATCCCCTGATGAGCCGATAATGGAGTCATCTCCGGTGGTTCCTTGACCTATTCCTTCGATAATTTGGGCTAAATCGCCAGGTTGAACTGAGATCACCACTTGCGCTAGGTCGGAGTCTGTCCCGTCGGTGACATTGTAACTAAAGCGATCAGTACCAAAGAAGTCTGGGTTAGGTCGATAGGTGAATATTCCCGCACCGTTGAAGATTAAGGCTCCGTTGGCGGTGCTGCTGAAGTTTTGAACGCTGAGGGTATCTCCGTCTGGGTCTGTGTCGTTGAAGAGTACATCAAAAAAGGTGTCTTGTCCCTGGGTGGTGGTGACAAAAACATCGTTGGCTATGGGAGGTTGATTTTCTCTGGGTTCTGGGTCTGGGTCAGTTCCTGGGTCAGTTCCTGGATCTGGTGATGGGTCAGTCCCTGGGTCTGGCTCTGGGTCTCCTGCATCGTCAGGGATAAAGACAAAGGAGCCGTCTGCACGGCTTTGGAGTCTACCGGGTTCTCGATTTAGAACGGTGAGGAATCCTTGGTCTTGTCCGCCGGCTCTAACTACTATTACGGTTTCACTGCTACCTTGAATTGTAGCTTCAAAGCCTGGCTCATCGGGAACAAATAGTGTGACTCCTCCCTCTCCGAGTAGGGTATCCCCTAAGCCGTTGGAGGCGGGTAATATGTTGGTGATGGACCCAGGGAAGGTTTCAAATCTGTTGGGTATTGGTTCGGCGGGAAAGATGAGGACAACTTGGTTGAGGCTGAGAATTTGATCTCCAGGAGATACTCGCAACGCAAGTTGAGCGGGGGCGGTGGGAATGGTTGAACTGGTCATGAGGTGACTCCTAATTGGTGATGACTTGGGAATTTTGGCATAGACAAGGGGTTATTTTAACGGTTAGGCTATTTAAGTTTTTGGGGGCATGATTTGGGGAAGGTAGCCACATGGGTGATTTGAAGTCATCGCCATAAGATGAATGGCTATCAATTTAAACAGATTAATGATGGCTCAGTCAATGCCCGTATACTAATATCGCAGAAACTGTGACTTTTAATCATAAATTATTGAGGTTTTCCGGTGACTGATTCTGGAAAATCAAGAGGTATTATTGAGTATATTTGTCATGCACAAACACTGAGAATTTACTGGTTCAGGGTGAATTATAGCTGAATTGGGAATTAATCAGCATTAAAAAATATTTGGTATGATTGAGATTATCTGATGAGTTTAGGGGGGTATTGAGCGGGATTTCATAAATTTAATTTGATTCATATTGCGGTTTTCCTAACTTCTCTCTTGGCAGAACTGATATATATACTACCCAGTTTTATCTGAGGTTTATCGACGGTTTCAACTATTGGGGAATGTAGGGTCGCAAAATTTTTCGCCCCTACAGATTAGGTCTAGGGGCGTATTGTACACTATTAACGAGGGGTAGAAGAGGTCCGAGTTGTTCTTGACCGTTAACTGATAATTCACTATGACACAGGTAAAGGCGATCGCTAACCCGACTTAATAAATCCCAGACTATCCTTTGTAGTCTTTGTTGGTTTGCTGCCATCATATCCTCACTGGTCCAAGGCTGTCTCTGCTGTTGAATATCTCTGAGAAACAGAGGCGCACCCCAAAGGCTACTGGCTCCCTCTTGGAACCAGAGGGGTGAGGCCACATCTAGCCAAAAGTGCCAGGAATGGGATTGGTGATTGACACGGTATTGGAAAATGGTGGCGAGGGTGACACGATGAGGTTTAACAGCCATTTCTCCCATGGGATAGGGGTTGGCGGTCACAACTCCCCGGCGCAACAGTTCAATAAATTGGCGAGTGATTTCGACGGTTTCTAAGGGTGATGGCTGGGGTTTGTCTCTGGTATAAATATTCCAAAAGTGGATGGCGGTTTCCATTAATTCCCGCAACAGGTCGATTTGTGCAAAAACCTTTAAGGCTGGGCGATTCATATCCATAATTAAGTAAGATGAACCTGTAGCCCTAGGAAGGAAAAATTCCTGGATGGCTCGCTCTAATAAGGCGACAGGACTGGGGAGGAGGTTCTGATGATACTGCTGTTGCTGTAGGGCTAACCACTCACAAATATATTTATAGGTGTTGGCTGCACGGTAGCCGAGGCAGTCCCAGCGTGGAAAGGTATTAATTGGCAGTAATTTCGGATTTTGCACATCAAGGGCGAAACAGTGATCAGCTAATAAACCGGCTCGCACTGGATCGATCGCATTCTGGATGGGAAAATTGGCCGCGGGTGAGTCGGGGTCTGATGTGCTGCTGTGTTTACTCTCTGGGATATGGCTACTGATAATGGTCAGCATTTCGGCGATCGCATCTTTATCTACTAACCGTCCTAAGCCTGGATATACTAAGGCTAGTAGGGTAAGTAGCGATCGCACTACGGAAGAAGTTATCAGCGGTTGCTGTGGTTGAATTTCTTCTAGGGCAATACCTTCATGGGTTAAAATTTCCCGAATGCTATAGCGGGCGATCGCATCTAGCCCCGGAGCGATGATAGCAATATCCTGGGGCTGTACTTCATCATTTTTAATGGCTTCTATGATGGTTGTAGCAGTCCGCCGCAATAGTTCAGCCCTAGAGGTGGTTTCTATGGCAAAAACTGACTGCTGAGAGTTGCTCAAGTCGGGAAAGTGACCATAATCTTGATTTATCCATGACACCACCTGAGTACCGAGAGTTTTCGCTAAACCCTCGACAGGAGAAAGCTGTTCTATCTGACAGCGATCTTGCAACTGTGCTAGATATTTAGGATCTGCCCCTAAACCTAGTCTCACTGCACCTTGGGGATTGTAAGTAAATGCTCCCATCACTTGATTCTCTAATAAAAACTCGAATACATGGCGGGCGATCGCTGGGTATTCATCCACATCATCGGCTAAGATAACTCGATGCTGATTGAGCAGATGCTTTTGATAGGTGGGATGCTTTAACAAATGTGGCCAATATAAATCTGCTATAATCCCATAAGTCAGTAATCCCTTTTGCTGACACCAATTTTGCCAACGCAGGAGCATCTCGGTCATACAGGTATAGGTTGTCTCAGGAATGTCATCAACAGCCTCATGGCGTTCTAAAATACTAGGCAGATCTTCAACAGGCGTGCCGCTGAGTGCTGCTAGTTGTAATAGATCGAGGGTTGTACGGACAATGCGATCGCGTCCTTTCCCAAGGTCCGTTAATTTTCCGCTATCGATTTCAGGACTCCAAAGTTGGCTGGCAAGTTCCTGTTCTAGTTCAGGACGCAACCTCTGGGGAAATTGGGCTCTCAGGTCTAGGGCTTCAATTAGCAGGGGCCAGAACAAAAGCACTTCCTGCTGAAAAAATCCCATAATGGTGATGGCGGAAAATGGATATTGTCCAGCAGATGCTTGGGTTATCCTATCAACTAAATGGCGTTTATTGGTTCCATTAGCAGCTAAAACTAGGGGACGCAAGCCTTGTAGAGGGTGCTTGGGCTTAAATGGGGCTGAATAGGGCGCTTTGAGAGCGCCTAGATACATTTGACTCCAAAGACAAAATTGCTCTACCAAACGGGTAGTTTTACCTGTTCGTGAGCCTCCGGTAATCCACAGTGATTGCCAAACCACAGCCATTTCAGTAAAAGTGCTAATATACCCCGTACATTACCATTTTTTCGCGCCTAACCTCAAATAGGTGTTTATGGCAACTCACTATGACATCCTCAAATTGGACTCAGTTTAAGCGGTTTCTCAATCGCGCTAATCAGTGGTTTCGTGATACTCCTGATCGAGCTTTAGATCAGGCATTAGATGCGGCTCTCAAAATCCGCTCTCTGGAAAATGAGCATTTTCATGGTGAGGCGATCGGGTCGTCTTCTGATGAGTATAGCGATCGAGTCTTGTCTTATTTTAAATCGGAGGTTAATAGGTATTTACAAGTCATTCAAATGCGGTTGGCAGAATTTAACACTAGCCGCTCTATTTTCGCCATTTCCGAACAAATAGACCCCGCCGAACTTAATCGAAAGTTGCGGAATCAGGATGATATTTACGATCGCCATCAAGATGCCGATACCATTGCGATCGTCTGTGAAAAACTAGAATTTATTGATGCTGTAACTAGCCGTTATCATCAAAAAAAATCCCCAAGCAAAGTACCATCAACATCTAAAGCACTGGTAAAACTTGAGGACTTAGAAAGCCGTTCTCTGATACCTAACGATCCAGAAAATGGACTGGTTTCGCTTCCCCAAAAGTCTAAGTCTATTCTCAGTTCAGATATCCCTATTTCTCCCCCCAAAGCGGATAATAATCTTAAAGATAACCTCCAATCTGAAAACTCCGGCACTAGCTTTCTACCTCGAACTTTGCTCAGAACTGTGACTCGCATTAAACGGGAACTTAACCCAGAGTCAGAAGAACAGGTCATTAAAGATTATCGGAAATCGAAAGTTAAAACTATTATTGCAATTAGATTTATTCTCATTTTGATTTTAGTGCCGCTTCTGACTCAGCAATTGTCGAAAAACTTTGTGGTTGGTCCCTTGGTCGATAGATTTTGGGTAAATGAAAACACGCCCATATTTATGAATGTTGACATGGAAGAAGAAGCATTGATGGAAATCGAGAGATATGAGGCCAGGTTAAAGTTTGAGATGATGGTGGGTTTCATACCAGAATTAACCGAGGAAGAGTTGGAGGAAAGAACCCAAGCCAAAGCCATCAAAATTGCCGAGGAATATCGCACATTAAGTTCTAATGCTATTAAAAACATTTTTGCTGATATTATATCAGTGTTTACGTTTGTGTTAATTTTGTCTAACAACAAGCAAGAAGTGCAAGTTTTGAAATCATTTATGGGGGATATAATTTATGGTCTCAGTGATAGCGCCAAGGCATTTATCATTATTTTGTTAACTGATATGTTCGTAGGTTTCCACTCCCCCCACGGTTGGGAGGTAATTCTGGAAAGTGTGGCTAGACATTTCGGAGTAGCAGAAAGTCGAGATTTTAACTTTCTCTTTATTGCAACTTTTCCGGTTATATTAGATGCGGTATTTAAGTATTGGATTTTCCGCTACCTCAACCGCAGTTCACCTTCCGCAGTATCGACCTATAAGACTATGAATGAATAACAGCAGCCCCGAGTTGGATCGGGTTTATTAATATGGTGGGGTGGGAAGGCGATCAACTAACAGAACCCGCCCCCATAATTATTAATTATTAATTATTATGGGAGGTAATTATGGAAAGTGTGGCTAGACATTTCGGAGTAGCAGAAAGTCGAGATTTTAACTTTCT
>NZ_JARPLU010000020.1:41492-44656 GCF_032349615.1 Limnospira sp. PMC 1279.21
GGAAGGCGATCAACTAACAGAACCCGCCCCCATAATTATTAATTATTAATTATTAATTATTAATTGTTAATTATGAGATTTCGGGGGGAATGGGGACGACAGGGGGTTCCTAAGCAAATTTGGGCTGCTGGTAGGTCACTGAAGACGCTGGATCTAGCGCCGACAACTGTATTAGCACCGATCGCCACACCCGGTCCGATAAAGCAATCTGTAGCCACCCACACCCCAGGGGCGATCGCGATTGAGGCGGTTTGTAGACCAAAAGCGGGGTCATGGATATCGTGGCTTCCGGTACACAAATAGGACTTTTGAGAAATCACGCAATGCTCACCGATTTCGATACGGTCTAGGCTATAAAGTACCACATCATCACCAATCCAACTATAATCACCGATCGCCACTTTCCAGGGGTAAGTAAACCTAGCGGTAGGTCGAATAATTACCCCTTGACCAATTTTGGCCCCAAACAGTCGCAAAATCCCACAGCGAATGTTATTAAACGGGTGAGGAGTGAGGGGAAAGGCGATCGCCTGAACCAGCCACCACAGCAAAATAAACCATCCTGGCTTCCCCCGGTCAAACCCAGATTGATCATACTTTCGCAGATCAACCCAGGCTTCTGTCGATGTGTCGGTTTTCGTCATTTTTCCACTGTTTGAGGTACAGACTGAGGCGTGACCGTGTTTGTGGTGGTTTTAGCCACATTCAACTGACCACCAAATTGACGCAATTCGTACAGTTTCACCCCAATTTGATATTCATATTGGCTCAATAGTCGGCCATAAATATAGCCAGCGCGACCATCCAAAAAACCCAGTTGGATAATATAGAATAGGATAAATCGCAACAGAGGCTTAAAGGGCAGTCGGACCCAAATAGTTTTTAAAAAGCGTTTCCGCTGGACTGCATCTCCAAATAAATCAGCCCCAATGGTTTTACTATCGTCCTGACCCGTGAGGATATTGTAGTAAACCCGTGCTTCCCAGTTAGAATAACGGTTATGGCGTTCTATCCAGTGGAACAAATCCCGGAAATCCTCATGAAGCATATCTTCTTGAAGATAACCGACTTTTCCTTCCGAGATAACTACGTGCTCGTGTACTTCGTTATCTCCGGTATTGCGGACATTCTCCGTGTTTAGATTTTCGTAGCGACCTAGTTTATGCTTGAATAGACGCAGGTTCCAGTCGGGATATTTACCGCCGTGGCGAATCCATTTCCCCAGGAAGAATACCCGACGATTAATGTAATAGCCAGAATATTCCGGGTCTTGGATTTTTTGGGCAATTTCTTGCCAAGATTCGGGGGTGATGCGTTCGTCACAGTCCACAATTAGCACCCATTCATTACGAAAGGGGAGGTTTTCTAAGGACCAGTTTTTCTTTTTCGGCCATTGACCATTGAAGTGGAATTGTACAACTTTAGCTCCCAGACTCTCGGAAATTTCCACAGTGCGATCGCTACTTTGAGAATCGACCACCAAAATTTCATCAGCCACAGCCACACTAGCTAGACAAGCGGGGAGGTTTTCCTGTTCATTTTTGGCAGGAATTAGCACGGAAACGGGAATTTTGGATGCAGTAATGCTCATAACACAATGTTGATAAGTAGACCATTAAGATAGGTGATTTCTCATGTTTTGGGTTTGGTGGCTGTGTTGTTGATGTTTAACAAACCAGCGATCGCCGCTCCTAAATAGCCAATTTGACCATAAGCATAAACCAAATTATCAAATCGGGTAGCTGGATCGTTAAAATACTTTAGGGATTTGTAAAGTCCTCTGACCATATTCTCGCCGCCCCGCCCTAATTGTCCCCAGTTGGCGCGTCCTGACAGTTGTTCACGGTAACACTCACTAATTCCCTGCCACCAGCCTCTCTCCATGAACCAACTGCGCTTAACTCTTTCCGGAGCGACATTATGAGCCACCAAAGCATCGGGAATATAAGCCACCTCCCAGCCTCGGTTGAGAGCTTCTTCTGTCATCACCAGTTCTTCGTTAGAAAGCAGCCGTTTTCCCACTCTACCTAGATTAGGGTCAAAGCCTCCAATTTGGTCAAGAAAGGTGCGGCGGATAGAGTAGTTTAGTCCTCTGGGGGTTAAGCCGGGATTAGTGATATAAAGGATATCATCTCCCAGGTTATATGCTCCTAAGTTTTCGGCTAAACCGGGGGATAGCCATGGGGGTGGGGTGATGCCTTCTGGCCAAATTAAGGTAACGCGACCTCCTGCTACGGCTAGTTTATGGTTGTCTTGATACGCTCTGTAGAGTACCCTTAGCCATTGGCGACTAGCGACGGCATCATCGTCTAGGTAAGCTAAAATTTGAGCCTGGGCGGTTTTGGCTCCGGTATTGCGGGCGACGGACAGACCTGTGATCGGCTCGTAGACATAACCGAGTTTAGGGTGATCGAGTTTGCTTTCGACTATTTCACGGGTGCGATCGCTCGAAGCATTATCTACCACTATCACCTCAAACTCATCAAATTCCTGGTCTAGCAAGCTATCGATCGCCGCCCCTAAGTAGTTGGCTCGATTATGGGTACAAATGATCGCAGAAATCAGCGGTTCAGACATAACTAGAGTTCCTAGAGGTTGCTGATGGGTTTCCCAACCGTTGATGCAAATTCCCTGACCACTAATCTGGGTTAACTTAGTCCCCACGGGTCGCAGTTACGAGCCTAGATTAGGATGCTATCATTTTACACAATCTTTATCAAAATTCCCATTATTTTTACAGAACCCCCTGTTAAATTGGTCTAGCCTTGGTGTTTAATCATCCTCGCGGGGATTAAATAATTTTGATAGCGTTCCTCCCTATAACATTAATTACAGCTTGTTCAGTCTTGAATTTTTACAGTAGCAGCATTTAATAAACCAGTTGGTAAAGGCATTTGTTTCAATGAGCATCAGACCGAGTTTAATTACAGCTAAATGGGAAAGAATTGTTGACTTGTGTTGATGTTGGTATTATAATAGAAGTAACTGGTTGTTTTTCATAAACCTAGCGATCGCTGTAAAATTGAGCGAAGGGCGATCGCTTTTTTTGTGATGTTAGCCTTGAGGGAGGTTAGACAGAGCCAGAATTTAATCCAAGATTTGCTTTACATCTTAGGACAATAAGGTACAATACCCCAAAAGATTCGCAACTCAATAATGAATAT
>NZ_JARPLU010000200.1:0-3168 GCF_032349615.1 Limnospira sp. PMC 1279.21
GGTTTATCCTCAACCCTTCTCGCTTATTATACCCTATTGCCCTAAAATATTAACCGAATTTGAGATTAAATCATGCTCTCGAACCCACCCCCTAGATCATGATGTCAATTAACGTCGCCGTCTTCCAGAGGAACCGGAACGGCTGGGACTTCTACTACCACTACCAAAACTGGGTGTACGTTGTCTTTGGGGACGAGCCTGCTGAGACTGACGCAAATTGCTAGTTCCCGCGCCAGAACCGGTTGAGCGATTAACATTGGGGTTAGTTTGGCGAGTAGTAGAACTAGGGGAAGAACTGCGAGCGGTTCCAGTAGTGCGGAAGGTTTGCCGATTTCTAACGGAGGCGGGAGGTTCATTGTACCTAGTGCGATATTGGGTGACCGCCTGGTTGTAGGTGTTACCAGAACCGCCATAGCCAACTAATGAACTACCGGACTGATATGCGGGGGGAACATAGTAACGGGGGGAAAATAAGCTAGTGGCGATCGCACTACCCACAAAGGAAGCCGCAAAAGGAGTCCAGAAATTAGACTCTCGGCGCACCACCACCGTTTGAGTCTGACCAGTTTGAGGATCGGTGCGGGTTTCAGTCACATTGTGGACATACTCAATCTGGAAATCTTCCGTCAGGTAAAAAACTGGCTGATTATTTTCGATCAACAGATGACTTTTTTCACCAGCTTCAATTTGTTCGTCCGTCAGACGCGCCATTTGCAACTCAGAGGTCTGAAATACTGGCGGTCTGGCGTTCAGTAGCATTAAGCGATACTCTCCAGTAGCATCATCATATTGCGCTTGTTGAACGGGATATTTGCCATCAGCGAGTCGGTTAGTCGCCGATGCTGAACTGCGGACTGTTTGTTGAGTGGTGGTCTGTGAGGAAGACCCACAAGCCACGGTTGTCCAACAGAGCGCAAATACCATTAAAACCGTGATTACTTTTTTGGGTAACATAATTTTAGCTAAAGTTAACTTAGGAAATTTCTCTGCACCCTTTATAGGGGTACGAGTTCGGGAAAGTTTTGTAAAAGCTGGTCTTCCGTGAGTACATCACCCAACCGCGCCGGGGAAAAGTGAATTTGAATGGCGCGTAAACTCCCTTGGTAGTGGAGGTTAATGATGCTTTTCAGTCCAGCTTCCATGGCTTCAAAACTGGCTAGGTCAGTTTCAAGGTCAGGAACTTCCCCCTCACAAGCTATTGTAACTATTACAACCAAGTTATAGGTGATAGGTAGGGACAGGGGTTCGTCTGGATCGATTTCTTCTTGGTTCAAGTCCGGTTGACTGAGATACCTTTGGGCGGAGTCCGTGAATAACTCGTTCACATAGTCCCCGGCTTCTTCTTCATCCCAGATCACGTCTCCTTCATTACCAGCGGACTGCCAATAGGTATTGTACTGGAGAAGGCTTTGACAGACTTCTACGAGTCCCTCTCCCATGATTTCCAGATCTCCATCGTGGTCTATGGCTTCGCGGGTGACTTGGTTAAGAATACCTAGTAGTGGCGCAACTTCAGCGCCGCCTAAGTGTAGGAATAGCCGACAGACGACAAAGCGGGTCTTACCCATCATTTTATTAAAGCGATCGCCTAAGCTGGCCATAATTGACTCCTCATTGGATTACTGCAAACAGATCAGTTATGTTTTTAGGATATCGCGATCTTTTGTCTATCCTGGAACCTCTTGGGACAAAAATTATGAGTCATTCTTCCTCCTTTGAGTCATCTTCTGCTAGTCCTACTATTCCCAAAATGAAGTTTTCCACCAAGTTAGCTTTTGGGGTGGGAGACCTGGGGACGGCGATGACTGCTAATATTTTCGCTTTTTTCCTGTTGTTTTTTCTGACCACTGTCGCGGGACTACCAGCAGGAATGGCCGCCAGTGTACCCATGGTGGGTAAAATTTGGGATGCGGTTAACGACCCAATTATCGGGGTTTTAAGCGATCGCACTAAGCACCCATGGGGACGGCGCTATCCCTGGATGATTTTTGCTGCGGTTCCCTTTGGCATATTTTTCTTTTTAATGTGGATCGTACCTAGTACCAATACCCAGACTCTGTTTTGGTATTATGTAATTATTGCGATCGGCTTTCATACCGCTTACACCGCAGTTAATCTCCCCTATGCCACCCTCACCCCCGAATTAACTCGCGACTACAACGAACGTACTAGCCTCAATGGGTTTCGCTTTTCTTTTTCTCTTGGTGGTAGCATCCTGTCTCTAGTTTTAGCTTTTGTGATTTTTGATGCTATTGAAGACCCAGCTACCAGATATATGGTTTTGGGTTTACTCTGTACTATTATAGCAGTCCCACCCATATTTTTATGTGTTTGGGGAACTCGCGATCGCGTCGCCCAGGTACAGGCGGCCATGGGAGAAGTTGATGAACCTACATCTTTACCCCTCTCGGAACAGGTCAAAATTGCTTTTAGTACCCGTCCTTTTTTGTTTGTCATCGGCATTTATTTATGTTCTTGGTTGGCGGTACAACTGACGGCTGCAATTCTCCAATATTTTGTAGTCTATTGTATGGAACTTCCCGAAGTCTATTTTACTCAAGTGGCGATCGTCGTTCAGGGAACCGCTTTATTAACCTTATTTATGTGGAGTAAAATTAGTGAAAAATACGGCAGAAGAATTGTATATATCAGCGGCATGGGATTTTGGATAATTGCTCAATTATCTTTATTTTTTCTACAGCCAGGACAGTTGTTTTTGATGTATTTTCTCTGTTTTATTGCCGGATTGGGAGTATCTACCGCTTATCTGATTCCCTGGTCTATGATTACGGATGTTATTGATTATGATGAACTAAAAACCGGACAGCGCCGCGAGGGAATTTTCTATTCTTTTATGGTTCTCCTGCAAAAAATTGGTTTGGCTTTGGGTATTTTTATGGTAGGTAAAACTTTGGATTGGGCGGGTTTTATTGAATCCGTAGCTGGTCAACCTATACCAACTCAACCCGAATCAGTATTATTGGCAATTCGATTGGCGATCGGACCTCTACCTATGATCTTATCTATCGTGGGAATTATCCTTACCTATTTTTATCCAATTACCAGAGAATATCATCAAGAAATCTTACTGAAATTATATCAGTCTAATATTAATGAATAATTAATAATGAATAATTAATAATGAATAATTAATAATTGTAGGGGCGG
>NZ_JARPLU010000200.1:3178-7369 GCF_032349615.1 Limnospira sp. PMC 1279.21
GTTCTACTGCTTCCTAGGCTCCCAACCAGAAGATGAAGAAACCCGCCCTCTGGGGTTCTACTGCTTCCTAGGCTCCCAACCAGAAGATGAAGAAACCCGCCCTCTGGGGAGAGGGAGGGGGAGAATGATTTAGGGTGAGGGTAATGTTTAGTGCGATTTCCCGGCTGCATCAAATGATGTATGATGACCCTAATCTTTGGGGCGTATTTGAGATTACAATAATCTATTTTTCAGTCGTCTGATAATTTGCAAATCTTGTAAATGTGGAGTTACTCCTATTTCAGTTGATACAGGTTCCCTGTATTGTAGACAGTCTATGACAATCAAAGCCATGACAATGAAAAAAGCATGACCGAGATACTCTATCATGGTATTTGAGGCCAATTGACGAGGGCAATTCGGGGAAGGCGAGGCCATATCCCCTGTGGTGGTTTCTTCTGTGGGTAGAAGAGTCCGGGATATAGCAATGTCCTCAGAATTGTGAACAGGTGGGGTCAAATCAGTGCTAGACATAGGTTATTAATTAATGTGGTACTAACCTGCTTATCATCACTCCGGAAAATTCAAATTCCGGTTGAGAAAATCTTAATTTTTCGGGGAGGTGTCCCGGTGAAATAAAAGTACCCCGTCGCGACTATATCCCAATTGAAACTCTGGGATATTTTGAAGTTTGACGATGAGACCGTCCACAAGTTCCTGTGAACTATTCCAGCCTGGGTAAGTAGAGTTTAGTAAGACCCACTCAAACTGGGTGAGGTCCAAACTTTCCGCCCCTTGGGTAGCCAACATCAAAATCTGGCGGTGGGTAAGGTGGGGGGCGATATGGTCTGCGGTTAAGACGCTTCCGGGACTGTTGACGAGGGCGACAGCTTCCCGCGAGGGGGAAACAGTGTCAAAATGTTCGAGATATCGCGACCAAAAATAACCGTATTTAGCTAAAGCCAAGAAAGCTAGTAGCGACCATAACATAATATGGCGGGGGTTTCGTAGCCAATGGGAGTTACTCCCTAGGGCGGAAATTACGGCTAGTAACAAAAATGGCAGTATGGGGACAGAATAATGCTGGGTGAGGTTTTTTTGTTGGAGACTACTGCTAAGGAGGTTAAGGGCTAAAATTGGTAATGCGCCGATGATGGGGGTTAAATGGCGGGGTGAGAGTCCCCACAGCAGGGGAAGTATCAATAGCAAGAGATATTCTAGGTTGGCTAATGTGAAGAGTTGTCGCGCCACCAGTCGGGGTTTTAAGAAGAGGTTTTTGGCAATTTCTGTGACTGAGTTACCTAATTCACCATATCGCGCGACGGCTTCGGGTTGACCGCCGCTGAAGTGGGGGATGATGATACCTGTGGCGATTATAAACCATGTCAGCCCTAAAATTATGGCGATCGCACCACATCTACGTCTGTTTTCAAATAGGAATAACCAAACTCCCATCGCCGCCACGGTTAGGGACAGGACGGCTTTACAGCCCAAAATTACCAGGACCACTAGGGAAAACCACAGGACTTGTTTCGCCCTGGCTTGGTAAACGGCGACCAATAACAGGGGAAGCGCGATAACTTCTGGGTGAAAGTCGAATAAGTTGACGTTGAAAATCAGGGGATATAGCAAATAAACTATCGCCATTAAGTTAGCTTGGGTTGGCTTTAAACCCGCCTGTAAAGCCAGCCATTGGGTTGGTATCGCCCCGACTGATAGGGCTATGGCTTGGACTGCAAACAGCCAGTGTACATCGGGATATAGCTTGTAAAGCAGCGCTATGGGGTATAAAATCCAAGCTGCATGGTCGCCGAGTATGTGGATACCCCGAAAGGTGACAAAGGGTTTCTCGCCTTGGCTAATTAGATAAATGCCATTATCGAAAATTCCTAAATCGAAGGCGTTGGACTGAAATAGGGCGTGTCGCCAACTGCTACCAAAAAATAGGACTAAGCTAGTTAGGAAAATGATTAGGGGTAAGGAATAGGGCGGAAATAGGGCTTTTCTCATTCGTCCTCGCTGGAAAATGTTGATTAAAATTGTACATTTTCCACAGAGTACACCGATTTCAGAGTTGGGCTGTTAAATTAAGGGATTGTAGATCAGATTCTGGGAGTTAGACGGGTTGAAGTTAACTGGAAATATGGGAAAAACTTTGATGATGTGGGGTCGTCATCCTAAGTCGGGGTGGATTTTATCTATGGCTGGGTTAGTGGCGATCGCCATTATGGCTTTTCTGTGGCATCTTGGTAGTGTGGGTTTGGTGGATGAAACGGAACCTTTATTTGCTGAAGCCGCCCGTCATATGAAAATCTCCGGTAATTGGATTACTCCCTATTTTAATCAGGAAACTCGCTTTGATAAACCGCCTTTGATTTATTGGTTAATTGCCCTGGGTTATTATATGGTGGGGGTGAATGAGTGGGCGGTAAGATTACCTTCTGCTATCTCAGCGATCGCTTTAATGGTAGGCTGTTTTTTGACTGTACAACAATTCGTAACTACTACCCACCCACATCTCAAATTTGCCCAGATTAAGCCTTCTGCTTGGATAGCTACTGCCTTAGTGGCTTTGAATTTACAAACTCTCATCTGGGCGCGTCAGGGAGTTTCGGATATGTTATTAAGTGGCTGTATGGGTTTGAGTCTCTTTAGCTTTTTTTGGGGATATGCCACTACTAAGGAACCGGATCATAGTCCCGCTATTAAATTGATGGATAAACTCAGAAATTGTTGTCACTGGCAATTTCCGAATAAATGGTATTTAGGATTCTATATTTTTACAGGATTAGCCGTATTAGCCAAAGGTCCTGTGGGTATTGTGATCCCCGGCTTAATTGTGGTGGTTTTTCTGGCTTATGTAAATCGCCTGTGGTCAGTTTTGCCAGAAATGGGAGTGATTTGGGGTGGGATTATTTTCGGATTAATTACTGTACCTTGGTATATTTTGGTAATTATTGAAAATGGTCAAGACTATATAGATTCGTTTTTTGGTTATCATAATGTCCAGAGATTTACCAGTGTTGTTAATGGTCATAGTGCGCCGTGGTATTTCTATTTTATCGTGGTTTTAATCGGGTTTTTACCCTGGTCTATTTATTTGCCCATAGCCATATATCGGCTGGGATTTTGGCGGCGTAATCAATGGATTAATCAACCCAGAAATCAGCAATTGGGTTTATTTGCTTGGGTGTGGTTTGCCTGTATTTTTGTATTCTTTACTATCGCCGTTACTAAACTTCCTAGTTATGTGCTGCCTTTGATGCCTGCGGCGGCGATTTTAATCGGGATTTTTTGGGGAGAAGAATTTGCCAAAACTGGGAATTATATTAATCTTAAAAATCGCTGGTTTTTTAATACCGCATTAGTTAATATACTGTTTTTAGTGGTTTTAGCGATCGCCATTATTTACAGCCCCCAATTTATCGGACCCGACCCAGCCGTTGAAGATTTAGCATCAGTAGTTAATAACTCTGGCTTACCGATAAAAGGTGGTATGATCTGGACAGCTACTGCTGTTTTAATTGCTTGGTTAATAGGCAATAAACGTCAGTGGCGACTAATTATTGCAGCCAACCTCATCGGCTTTATTTTATTCTTTAATATGGTGTTTGTACCCGGATTATTCTTAGTAGATGAATACCGACAAATACCTCTAAAAAATATCGCCCAAAACTTGGCAACTTTCCAACAACCCCAAGAAGAGTTATGGATGATTGGATTTGCTAAACCTACCGTAGTATTCTATTCTCAGCAACCCGTCCATTTTTTCAGAATAAACGACTTTTTGAGGGCAGAAGGTGAACCCCTCTTGCATATCCTTGATGTCCTACAAAACACCTCAGAATCCCCCACAGCCCTCGTAGTTAGTCGCGCCAAGGATTTAGCCAGAATTGGACTACAACCGGGAGATTATCCGATTTTAATAGAACAGGGAAATTATCAACTGGTTCGCATTTCCAAGCAAATTTTATTATATCGTGTTATTCACCATGAATAATTAATAGCCCAGAAATCATGTAGGGGCGGGTTCTGCTGTTAATGACATCAAAGGGCGATCAGATGAATAAACCCCCACCCGATAATTAATAATTAATAATTAATAATTAATAATTAATAATTAATAATTAATAATTAACTCGCCCCACCGGATAATTAATAATTAATAATTAACCCGCCCTATTTATGGGGTTCTGCCGTTAATGACATCAA
>NZ_JARPLU010000201.1:0-7449 GCF_032349615.1 Limnospira sp. PMC 1279.21
GACCAATAATTAATAATTAATAATTAATAATTAATAATGGTAGGGGCGGGTTCTGCTGTTAATTCTCTCACCCCACCAGGATATTAATAAACCCGCCCTCCGGGTTCTGCTGTTAATTCTCTCACCCCACGGTTTGCTTAGAAACCCGGTTTCTCAAAGAAACCGGGTTTCTTGACCACGATAGGGGCGGTGCGTCAAAGGAATGAAATTTGCGGTTAACCCGATAGGTTATCCCTCTGACGCACCCTACTTCTATAATTTATAAAGGCGATCGCTTTTCTATCCGGTGTAACAACCGCGCGAAAAACTGCAAAGGCTCTTTTCCCTTTCGGTACTCAGAAGCCTTGCAGTTATGGGGGAACAAAGCCCATTAGCATTAGGGCTGGGTTCTAGTTATATCTTCTATGCGCTGGGGTCTTAACTCACAAAGGAGCCATAGGACAGTCCCAGAGCCTACAATATACAGTATATCTCAGATGATGAGAATTGTCAATGAATCTCAATGGCTCGGAACCAAATAGATTTTTTCACAGAGTAAAAAAGGGATATGATTAGACTAGAAGATATAACTCGTGGTACAATTATTAAAGGGATTTTGCCTAATGAAAATGTTACCGTTATTGATGCTGCTTGGTATGGTGATGATGCGATTGAATTGACCTATAAAGATAGTCGGGGGAAACCTGGTAATGAACTACTATTTCGCAGTGACCAAGATAGATTAGAAATTGTTAGGGATGGACAGCCCTGGAGTTTTAACGGAGATGGTGCTATATTTAGATTGGTTTCCGAAGCTCACCGCATTCGCCTGGCTCATTTGTTTGACCCTCGGCTGGCTGTTCATACTTCTTTGGTGGAACCTCTCCCACACCAAATTGATGCCGTTTATAACCAAATGCTGAACCGTCAACCTTTGCGGTTTCTGTTGGCTGATGACCCCGGGGCGGGTAAAACTATTATGGCGGGATTATTGATTCGGGAATTGTTGATTAGAGGGGATTTACAAAAGTGTTTGATTGTCTGTCCGGGGAGTTTGGCGATACAGTGGCAAGATGAATTGTCTCAGAAGTTTCACCTACCTTTTGAAATTTTGACAAACGATCGCCTTGAAGCTGCCCGCAGTGGGAACGCTTTTACGGAAATTCCCCTACTGGTTGCTCAATTAGATAAACTTAGCCGTAATCCTAAGTTACAGGCTAAACTCGCCCAAACTGATTGGGATTTGGTCGTAGTTGATGAGGCTCATAAACTCTCGGCTTCCTTTTTTGGGGGGGAAATTAAGGAAACTAAACGCTATAAATTGGGGAAACTTCTGTCGGGGTTGACTCGCCATTTTTTGCTGATGACCGCTACGCCGCACAATGGGAAAGAAGAGGATTTTCAGCTATTTTTGGCTCTGTTGGATGCCGATCGCTTTGAGGGGAAATTTCGGGATGGTGTCCATGTCTGCGAGACCGCTGATTTGATGCGTCGCCTGATTAAAGAAAACTTGCTAAAATTTGATGGTCGTCCCCTGTTTCCAGAACGTCGCGCCCATACCGTGGAATATCGTCTCTCGGAGTTGGAAGCCATCCTTTATAAACAAGTAACCGACTATGTGAAAGAAGAATTTAATCGCGCCGATAACCTGCAAAAAGGACGTAGGGGAACCGTGGGTTTTGCCTTAACTATTCTCCAGCGTCGTCTGGCTTCCTCTCCCGAAGCTATTTATCAGTCTCTGAAACGACGGCGCGATCGCCTCCAAAAAAGACTGCGGGAAGAACAACTAAACCAACGAGGACTCAACGCGGAATTTGACCTTGATCAACAAGACATTGATGATGATTTGGAAGACTTACCCAGTAGCGAGAGGGAAAAAATCGAAACCGAAGTGGTTGACCTGGCGACGGCTTCTCGGACTGTTCAGGAATTACAGACAGAAATCGAACGTTTGCGCCAATTGGAAGAGTTAGCCCAACGGGTGCGCCGCAGTGGGAAAGATTGCAAATGGGAACAATTATCTAAGGTTATGGAAAACGAAATTTTTGCCTTTCCTAACCCCCAGAATGGCGACCATGAACCCGGACAGAAAGCATTGCGGAAACTGGTAATTTTTACGGAACATCGCGATACCCTTAACTATTTGCGCGATCGCATTAAAACCCTTTTAGGTCGTCCTGAAGCCGTAGTTACCATTCATGGAAGTATGGGACGGGATGAACGCAAAAAAGCCGAAGAAGACTTTAAACAGGATGTTACCGTCCAGGTATTAGTAGCCACCGACGCAGCGGGGGAAGGAATTAACCTACAACGCGCCCATCTTATGGTTAATTATGACCTACCTTGGAATCCGAATCGTTTGGAGCAGAGATTTGGGCGCATTCACCGGATCGGACAGACGGAAGTTTGTCATTTGTGGAATTTGGTCGCCGGGGAAACGCGGGAGGGGGATGTATATTTATCGCTGTTGCGGAAACTGGAAATTGAGCAAAACGCCTTGGGGGGTCAGGTGTTTGATGTGTTGGGAAAAGCGATCGCTCAGGTAGAATTGCGGGAGTTACTCATTGAAGCTATCCGCTATGGCGATCGCCCTGATATTAAAGCCAAACAGCAGCAATTGAGCGATCGCCTGAACCGGGAATATTTGCAAACACTCATCGAGGAAAAAGCCCTCGCGAGAGACTCCTTGGATACCACCAAAGTTCAAGCCATTCGGGAGGACATGGAAAGGGCGCAAGCGCGGAAACTCCAACCCCATTTTATCGGCTTATTTTTCCAGGAGGCTTTTACCCGCTTAGGGGGAACCATGCGTCTCCGGGAACCCCGACGTTATGAAATTACCAACGTTCCCGGGGTCATTCGTCATCGCGATCGCCAAATAGGACTGAGTGAACCTATACTAAGACGTTATGAGCGGATCTGTTTTGAGAAGGACTTGATCAGCCTTCCGGGGAAACCCATAGCCGACCTAGTTTGTCCTGGTCATCCTCTTCTTGATGCCACCCTAGACCTGATTTTAGAACGTCATCGAAATCTATTGCGTCAGGGGAGCATTTTGGTTGATGATAGTCCTAACCCGCAGCCAGAGAGAATCTTAGTTTATCTGGAACATAGCATTCAGGACGCGCGAACCGACTCCAACGGACAGCGGCGGTTAGTCTCCCGCAGAATGCAATATGTGGAACTTCCCTGTAGTCTGTTTCCCGACGGCGACCCGACTCCCTCCCCGGCTATTAATGGGGGATATGCGCCTTATTTGGACTATCGCCCCCTCACCGAAGAGGAACATAAAGCGATCGCTCCTTTTCTGCCTAATTTACCCCCAAAAGAGGACATTGAGAAACAGGCGACTACCTACGCCATTACCCATTTAGTCCAACCCCACCTCGAAGAAGTCCAGAAACCCAAACAGGAACTCATTGATCAAACCCTAGTCGCCGTCAAAGACCGACTCACCAAGGAAATCAACTATTGGGACCAAAGGGCTGTCAGTTTGCGCCTGGATGAACAAGCGGGGAAACCCAATGCTAAACTTAACTCTACCAAAGCCCAGCAACGGGCGGACGAGTTAGCCTCCCGCCTAGAAAAAAGGCTCCGCGAACTGGAAGACGAGCGCCGACTTTCACCTTTACCCCCCGTGGTGGTAGGGGCAGCTTTAATCATTCCCAGCCACCGTCTGGCAGCCCTACAACCCCCCTCGCCGAAGATTTCCGACACTTTTGCCAAAAACCGGAAAGCGGTGGAATTAGCGGCAATGGAGGCGGTGATGCGGAAGGAAACGGAGTTAGGCTATCAACCGCGAGACGTTAGCGCCCAAAAGTGCGGTTATGATATCGAGTCGGTCATTCCCGAAACCGGACAATTGCGGTTTATCGAGGTGAAAGGACGCATTGAGGGGGCGCAAACGGTGACGGTGACTAAAAACGAGATTTTGACGGCCTTAAACCGACCTGATAGCTATATCCTAGCATTAGTGGAAGTTCCAGGCGATCGCATTTCCTATATCCACCAACCGTTTCAGCAACAACCCGATTTTGCCGCCCACAGTGTCAATTATAGTTGGCGAGACCTAATAATTAATAATTAATAATTAATAATTAATAATTGGGGAAAACTTTTGTGGCGGGTTAGAAACCCGGTTTCTTTGAGAAACCGGGTTTCTTGACTTCTGGGGGGAAACTCCGTTGACTGGAGGCTGAGAAACTCGGCTTATTTCTGGTGGCTGAGAAACCGGGTTTCTTGACTTCTGGGGGGAAACTCCGTTGACTGGAGGCTGAGAAACCCGGCTTATTTGTGGTGGCTGAGAAACCCGGTTTCTTTGAGAAACCGGGTTTCTTGACTTCTGGGGGGAAACCCTACCAGTTACCAGCTATACTGGGAGTCGGTGTCTACACTGCTTCCCATGACCTACCGCAAAAAACTCATCGAAGTTGCCCTACCCCTCGAAGCCATTAATATGGAGTCCGCGCGGGAAAAGTCTATTCGTCACGGACACCCCTCCACTCTGCATTTGTGGTGGTCGCGGAAACCAACGGCTACAGCTAGGGCGGTGCTTTGGGCTTCTTTGGTAGATGACCCCAGTAGTTGGCCGGAAAAATTCCCCACCCTGGAAGCACAAACCCAGGAAAGACAACGCCTTTTTGATATCTTAGGCCGAATTGTGGTCGATACCGATAAGAAGGGGAAACAAAAACAGGTGGTGCGGGGTTTGGTGTCTTGGGATGATATCAAAGACCCCCAGGTTATTCAAGACGCACAAAGGGAGATAGCCCGCTGTTTGGCGTGGGGAAGGGGGGAAAAACCACCCACGAAACCGGAAGAGGTCCGGGAGTATATTGCCCAGTATGCGCCACCCGCCTATGACCCTTTTGCGGGAGGTGGGTCTATTCCCCTGGAAGCGCAACGGTTGGGGTTGGAAGCCCATGCTAGTGATTTGAACCCGGTGGCGGTATTAATTAATAAGGCGTTGATTGAAATTCCCCCTCGGTTTGCGAATTTACCCCCGGTGAATGGAGATGATAGAAAACGGACTGGGTTAGAGTCTTGGCGTGGCGCACAGGGGTTGGCTGCCGATGTGCGATATTATGGAAGTTGGATGCGAGAGGTGGCTGTTAACGGCATTGGGGATTTATATCCTCCGGTGACTTTGGAAAATGGCGACAAGGCGACGGTTATTGCTTGGTTATGGGTGCGGACGGTGACTTGTCCTAACCCGGCTTGTGGCTGTCAAATGCCTTTAACGAGTAAGTTTTGGCTTTCCACAAAGAAGGGAAAGGAGGCTTGGGTTGAATATGCGATTAACGGGGAAACTAGCCCCCCCGAAATTGATTTTGTGGTGAAGACGGGGAAGGGAAAACCACGGGAGGGGACGGTTGACCGCAAGGGGGCGGTTTGTCTGGCTTGCGACACTTCTGTAAAGTTGGATTATGTGCGGTCAGAAGGTCGTCAGAAGCGCATGGGGGCTAAATTAATGGCTATTGTGGCTGAAGGGAAAAATGGCAGGATTTATTTACCCCCCACCAAACAACAGGAAAATATTGCTTTTTCCGCTAAACCAAAATGGCAGCCGAAAACTGAGTTACCCAAAGAAGCGCTAGGGTTTCGGGTACAAAATTATGGCATGACGAAACACGCTGATTTATTCACCTCCCGTCAATTGGTGGCTTTAAACACTTTTAGTGATTTGGTCGGGGAAGCTAAAGATAAGGCTTTTCAAGATGCCCTGGCTGTGGGATTATCTGATGATGATATTCCCTTGAATAAGGGGGGGAATGGCGCGAGGGCTTATAGTGAAGCGATCGCAGTTTATTTGGCGTTGGCTGTTGATAGATTATCTGACAGAAACTCATCTATTTGTTCTTGGGATATTGGAAGAGATAGTACACGCAATACATTCGGAAGGCAAGCAATCCCAATGGTTTGGGATTTTGCGGAAGCCAATCCTATGAGTGATTCAACAGGCAATTTTAACGGTGCGATTGATTGGGTTATCAAAGTTCTTGAAAATCATGATAATGTAAATGTTAAAGCTAGGGTATTTCAACATGACGCACAAGTGAACCATGAGAATGACGCACAAGCAAAAATTGTCTCAACCGACCCGCCCTATTATGATAATATTGGCTACGCGGATTTATCCGACTTTTTCTATGTGTGGCTGCGTCAATCTTTGGGTTCAATATACCCTGATATTTGCAGCACCCTGTTAGTGCCGAAATCTCAAGAATTGATAGCAGCCCCGCACCGCTTTGAAGGCAGCAAAAAAGGGGCTAAAGAATTTTTTGAAGCCGGATTAATGCAGGCGTTTAAGCGCATGAATAGCATAGCTGATGCTAACTATCCGCTGACCGTTTATTATGCTTTTAAACAAGCCGAAACTGATGCTAAAGATAAGGTGGCTTCTACGGGTTGGGAAACCATGTTAGAAGGGTTAATGCAGGCTAACTTTAGCATTGGTGGAACATGGCCAATGCGTAGCGAATTGAGTAACCGCATGGTTGCCAGTGGTACAAACGCCCTCGCTTCTTCTATAGTGTTAGTGTGTCGTCCCCGTGGTGAGAATGCCGCACCAACGACCAAGCGAAAATTTTTAAGTGAATTGCAAAACGAACTCCCCCAGGCGCTAAAAACGCTGCAAGAGGGAAACATCGCCCCGGTTGACCTAGCCCAAGCCAGTATCGGACCGGGTATGGCAATATATAGCAAGTATAGCGAAGTTTTAGAAAACGATGGCAGCAAGTTGACCGTCCGCAGCGCCCTACAATTAATTAATCAACTCCTAGATGAATACCTGACCGACCAAGAAGGGGAATTTGACAGCGATACCCGTTGGGCGTTAACATGGTTTCAACAATACCAATTCGACCCCGGACTATATGGGGAAGCGGAAACCCTGTCGAAGGCGAGAAATACCAGTATAGAAGGGTTAGAAACGGCGGGAATTTTAACCGCGAAAGCCGGGAAAGTCCGGTTGCTGAGACGGGATGAACTCCCGGAGAAATTGACCGCCGAAAAAGATACACGCCTCCCCCACTGGAAACTCACCCAAGGGCTAATTCAGCGACTCCTAGAAAAGGGAGAAACGGGGGCGGCGGAGTTGCTGTCTGGGCTTCGACAACAGAAAGCGGAGGTAGAAATAGCCAGGGACCTCGCCTATCGTCTATATAATTTATGCGATCGCAAAGGTTGGTCATCGGAAGCGATCGCCTATAATAGTCTAGTAGTATCCTGGCCGGAAATCACCCGTTTAGCCAGTGAGTTTGCGGCTAAACCTTCCCAAGGGGAACTTTTCAATTAATAGGCTTAGAAACCCGGTTTCTTTATAATTAATAATTAATAATTAATAATTAATAATTGGGGAGTGGCGGGTTAGGTTTCTTGACTTCTGGGGGGGAAACTCGGTTGACTTGTTGGCGGGAAACCGGGTTTCTTGACTTCTGGGGGGGAAACCCAGTTGACTGGAGGCTGAGA
>NZ_JARPLU010000202.1:0-7425 GCF_032349615.1 Limnospira sp. PMC 1279.21
CTCCGCAGTCAACCAAATTTCCCAGCAGTAAGATTAATAAACCCGCCCCCCTCCACGGTCAACCCAACGCCACCATCTCTCCATCATGTTGGGTTTCACCCAACCTACATGGGTTTTGGGAAGTAAGAGAAAATTACCACCGTTGATTCTGTTAATATTAATTTTTTGGGAAAATTTAGTTACAATATGTAGTAACAGTCAAGGCATGGAATTTGAATGGGATGAAACTAAACGTCTGACGAACCTCCGCAAACATGGCATTAATTTTATTGATGTTCCCCTTGTTTTTGATGGAGATATCGTAACCTTTGAAGATGACCGATTCAATTATGGAGAGCAGAGGTTTGTGACTTTGGGTTTGTTGCAAGGGCGAGTGGTCGCTATTGTCCATACAGAACAAGAAAAATGTATTCGGATTATTTCTGCGAGAAAAGCTACTAAATATGAACAACAAATTTACTTCGAGCAACTCTCAAACTGACTGGAACCGCCTAGACCGGATGACTGATGAAGAAATTGATTTTTCTGATTGTCCTGAAATTACGCCAGAAATGGTTACTAAAGCAGTAGTTAGGCGAGGTTCACCTAATTATCAGACCAAAACACAAGTGACTTTAAGTATTGATAGTGATGTTTTAGACTGGTTTAAATCGCAAGGTCAGAGTTATCAGACTGAGATTAATCGTTTACTGCGATCGCATATGGAAGCCCAGCAATAGCCTTTTTTCCCAATTTGAGTAGGTTGGGTGGAGGTACGAAACCCAACTCCACCGTCTCTCCATCATGTTGGGTTTGACCCAACCTACATGGCTGGGGTTTTGGCAAGTAGTCAACCACATTTCCCAGCAGTAAGATTAATAAACCCGCCCCCCTCCACAGTCAACCCAACGCCACCATCTCTCCATCATGTTGGGTTTCACCCAACCTACTAAAATTATTAATTGTTAATTGTCGCTAATACATCAGCAATAGTCTGGGAAGGGACTCGATCGCTAATAGTTACTGTGCCAATTTCCCTGGGGAGAATAAAGCGGACTTGACCATCTTTCACCTTCTTATCAGTTTGTAGGATGTCGATGATTTCATCAATCTTTAATCCTTGGGGAAGATGAATAGGTAAACCTGCCTTTTTAATCAGTAATTCCTGGCGGCGATCGCCATCATTTCCCCATAATTGCATCTTCACCGCAATTTGACTAGCAGCAACCATCCCAATAGCCACCGCTTCCCCGTGTACCAATTCCAAGTATCCGGTCAGACTCTCTACCGCATGACCGATAGTATGACCATAATTCAAAATCGCCCTCAGTCCCGATTCCTTTTCATCCTTGCTAACCACATCAGCCTTACTTTGACAGGAACGGACTATAATTTCGGTCAGTAGTTCCCCCGTCAAATCATCAATGCTATGGAGGTTATCTGCCTCTTCTAGGCGTTCAAATAACTGTTTATCCCAAATCACCCCATATTTAATCACCTCCGCCATTCCCGCCCGAAATTCTCGTGCTGGTAGAGTCGTCAAAACCTGCGGATCTATCACCACTAAACGGGGTTGATGAAAAGCGCCAATCAAGTTTTTACCCTGGGGATGATTTACCCCTGTTTTCCCACCAATAGAAGCATCCACCATAGCCAGTAGAGAGGTGGGAACCTGTACAACATTAATTCCCCGCAGCCAGGTAGCAGCAGCAAACCCGGTCATATCTCCAATTACTCCCCCCCCTAAAGCGATCATAGTGGAACTACGTTCTAGGCGGTGTTCTAGGGCGCTATTATAGATAGATTGGACCGTGGAGAGTGTTTTATACTGTTCTCCAGCGGGAAGGACTACTGAGGAAACCTGAAAGCCAGCATTCTCCATTGAGGCGATCGCCCTTTGTCCGTAGTGTGCAAAAATTTCTGGGTTAGATACCAATAGGGCTTTTTTTCCTAACTTGAGGGAAGACACCAAAGACCCCAAGCGGTCTAAATTCCCCGCCGCCACAGAAATATCATAGGACATTGGCCCCAAATTCACCCGAATGACAGACGACATGATGGCTTCCTCGTAAATTCCGCTAATTTCCCATAGAAGGCTATATTCTAGCGCAGGTCGTGTTTCAATGGAAGATGCAAAAGTTGACTTATCGGGAGATATTGACGATGACCATTGATGGTGCGATCGCTTATGCTTTACTCTATGTAGTAGCTATCGGCGCTGCGGCTGGCATTATGTTCACCCTGCGACTGGTAAAACTGATCTAAATAGTCTCATAGGCTAATTATGCTGTATCTGCGAACTTAATCTGATTCGCCGATGCAGCATTAATCTATAATTGGGGAAATTAGCGATTTTCGGTATTGAGTTGTTTCTCCAATTTCCGACTGGCTAAAGACATTAAATAGCAGAATAGCCAGTAGAGAACACCCAGGAATAGATAAACCTCCGCATAGCGTCCCAAAAATTGAGGGTTAGCTAAAATTGAACGGCTGATCCCTAGCAATTCTACGAGTCCGACTATGGCTAATAGGGTGGTGTCTTGAAACAGGCTAATAAACTGACCGACAATGGAGGGGATGGAGATTTTTAGGGCTTGCGGTAAGATAATTAAAACCATAGTTAAGGCTGGATTTAGACCTAGGGCTTTAGCGGCTTCATATTGACCCCTGGGGATAGCTTGTAGTCCGCCTCGGACGTTTTCTGCTAGGTAGGCTGAACTAAACATGGTTAAACCTACGATCGCCCTCAAAATGCGATCGGGTCGCATTCCTTCTGGTAAAAATAGGGGGAGAAGAATTTGACCCATAAACAGAATGGTAATTAGGGGTAAGCCTCTGATAATTTCAATATAGGCGATGGATAATCCTCTAATTACTGGTAAATCGCTTTGTCTACCTAAAGCTAATAAAACACCGATGGGAAAACATAGTAAAATGCTAATTACTGACATCAGCAAGGTTAGCATTAATCCTCCCCATAGGTCGGTGGAAACTCCCCTTAATCCTAAGCCGCCACCTATTAACCACAGGCTGATAATTAATAGCACAAACCAAGAAAAAGGCAGCCATTTTCCCAGTAGAGGTTTCCGGCTGCCAATTTGTCGCCCTCCCCAACTGCTAAATACAAAGACAAATAATAGGGCGATCGCTATGATACGATAAGATATGGCAGTTGGTAATAAAGCCATTAACATGGCGACGACACTCAGGAAAATGACAATATTTTGGCTGAAGAGGATGGTTTGGCGGCGGGCTAAAAATCCCCAGGTCAGACCTGATAAAATGCTAACTATTCCCAACAATAACCACAAGCGCCAATATTGATCACTGGGAAACCGACCGACCATAAATAGGTGCAAATTGGCGGGGATTACTTCCCATTGGGCGACTAATCTCGCCCAGGATACAAACCCTACTAACATCCACAGTAGGAAACTGGCGATCGCTATGGTAACTAACCCATTGTACCAGGTATTAAACAGGTTATCACGCAGCCATTGGGGAAAGTCTGTTGACTGGGAAGGGGCTTGACGGTTTAAGGTGGGTTCAGGATTTGCTGTCATTTTTAGAATAGGTAATTCTTAACTGTGATGGTAGGGAAGGTTGGGGATTTTGATATTTGCTAAAAACTCCCTGTTAGTCACGGTTGACTGTAGTTATCTTTCCTGAAGTTGAACCCGGCGATTAAGGAAGTTCATAAATAGGGAAATAATCAGGTTAATGGTGAGATAGGCTGCCATAATAATTAGCATGACCTCTACCGCCCTCCCACTCTGGTTAAAGGTGGTGTTAGCAACATTATAAAGGTCAGCGTAGGCTACAGCGATCGCTAAACTGGAATTTTTCGCCAAGTTCAAATATTGACTATTGAGAGGAGGAATAATCACCCGCAAAGCCTGGGGAAACACGACCAGACGCATGACTAAACCTGATTTTAACCCTAGGGACCCGGCGGCTTCCCATTGTCCTTTGGCTACAGATTGAATCCCGGCGCGGACAATTTCGGCAATATAAGCAGCAGTATAAAATACTAACCCCACTAACAAAGCACTAAATTCAATAGTTAGCCTGAGACCACCTCGTAAAATGGGATTGTTTTCGCTTCCGATAATGGCGGGAACTTCCCAACCAAAGCCAAACAGGATGATTAACAACGACACTAGGGCGATGATACCTAGGGCGATTAATTGGGGTTGACCAGAAACCCCCTTTTCTACCATAATTTTAGTGCGTTGTTTCCAAATTACAAAAGAGGCGATCGCTGCTATTACCAAAAACCCTAACCACACCCAGATTAGAGAACTAGATGGCCAAGGAATAAAAATCCCCCGCTGAGTTAGGAAAATGGCATTAAAAACCCCCAGGCGATCTCTCACTGGGGGTAGTTGCAGAAATATCCCATACCAGAATAGCAGTTGTAGCAGTAGGGGGGTATTCCTGACTATTTCTACATATACTAACCCAATTTGACGCACTAGCCAGTTACCGGAAAAATAGGAAATTCCCGCAACAATTCCTACAATGGTCGTCAGGATAATCCCAAAAAACATCACTCGCAGCGTGTTCACTAAACCCGCTAGGAGAACCTGTCTATAGGGATCTGTCGGTTGGTAGGGGATGATACTTTCACCGATCGCAAATCCGGCGGTACTATTTAAAAATCCGAACCCGAACCTAATTCCGCTTCTTTGTAGGTTCTGATTCAGGTTAATGGTAAATATGCTAATAATCGCGATCACAATTACTAGGATGATTACCTGGAAGGCGATTTTCCAGAAGCGATCGTCTCGCCAAAGGGGGATTTTCGGTTGATTTGGATTCGTTGTCATTTTCCCTGATTTGTGATTTTGGGTGCGGTATTTTCAGCATAATTAACTACTGCTAAAATAGCCGTACAAATTGCTACTAATTGACCACTGATTTTCCCAATTTTATTGAGAGTCTTTATCATTAGTTAATATTCTTGCCCACAATAACTGGGATGATCATAGTACAAAATTAGCCCATGTAGTCAACTGGCAATCAACCAGGAAAACCCGATAAATAGCCGCGCCACCACCGCCAGAGGGGTTGAAAGTCCCATATATACCCGCAACCGCGCCTAACCAGGAGTGGGAAGCGGGCTGATATTGTCTCATCTTACTACCGCGCCATGTTCAACCGCAATCACTTTTGGCGGCTGACTCGGGAAAATCCCCATCTGGGAAAATTCCATAAAACTTAACACCAACTTAGTGAGAATCTATACGAATAATGTCCTATGATGGTAGGGGGTATTGATTGGAAAGTTTATCAATAAACCCGGCACACAGTTAAAGGAAGGTTAACAAAACTAACGATGTCTGAGTCTGCTATCTTGGATATGGTAGGGATCTCAAAGCAGTATCCCAACACTTACACCCCCGCCGTCGAGGATATAAGCATAACCTTGAACCAGGGAGATATTCTGAGTCTACTGGGTCCGTCTGGATGTGGTAAAACTACTCTGTTGCGGATAATTGCAGGGTTTGAACAGCCAGATAGGGGAGTGGTAGAGATTGCGGGACAGGTGGTTTCTGGGTTAAAACAGTGGGTTCCCCCAGAACGTCGGGGGGTGGGTATGGTGTTCCAGAATTATGCCTTGTTTCCTCACCTGACAGTAGCCAAAAATATTGCTTTTGGTTTGGAAACTCTCCGCCAAAAATCCCCCAAACAACTACAGTTGCGAGTGGCGGAAGTGTTAGAATTGGTGGGGTTGTCGGGATATGCCGATCGCTATCCCCATGAAATCTCTGGGGGACAACAGCAACGGGTGGCTTTAGCACGAGCCTTGGCCCCTAATCCGGCGTTGGTATTATTGGATGAACCCCTGAGTAATTTAGATGTACAAGTGCGGCTGAAATTGCGCCAGGAATTGCGGGAAATTCTGAAAGCAGCACGAGCATCAGCGGTGTTTGTTACCCATGACCAAGAAGAGGCTTTATCAATTTCTGACTGGGTGGCGGTAATGCGCCATGGACATTTGGAACAGTGGGGGACTCCAGAGGAAATTTACCTAGAACCGGCTTCTCGGTTTGTGGCGGAGTTTGTTACCCAGGCTAATTTTATCCCAGCACAGCGCCGGGGGAATTTGTGGGAAACTGAGGTGGGCTGTTTTGCGATCGCCTCTAACTTGGATTTAGATGATGATTCCGATATCACTGAAAAAGCAGATTTGATGGTGCGCCAAGAAGATTTTATCCTCAAACCTGACGAAACGGCTTCGGTGGTGATTCGCGATCGCCAGTTTTTGGGTCGCGAACTTCATTATTGTTTACAGGTTCCTTCTGGAGGTGAACTGATTGCTCGTACTCCCTTCGGAGGGGGATCGCTTCCTGTCGGTATGCGAGTACAGGTGATGTTTCCTCAAGACTCCGTGCGCGTGTTTCCCTCTGTTTCTGGCTCTGGAACTCCCAGATCAGCTTATGTATCGGCTCCCCATTAAGGTAGTCCCCCCGAATTTTGCTTTACAAAACTTTAAATTTTTCCGGTTCTGATCACAAAGATTAACCAAATGTTGAATTGTGATCAGTTTTTGGTAAGATCTGGTTAGAGCAGCTAAGTTGTAGAACGGCTGAGGAGGGGGTAATGCCAAGAAAGAAAAAACGGGGAGTCACGACTTTGTATTCAGAAACTAAGGTAAAAATAGGGGTGTCGCTAACACCCACAGGAGCGAAATTATTAAGCACAACTGCTAAAGAGTTGGGTCTGTCGCGTTCGGAATTTGTCGAACGTATTGCTAGGGGTGACTTTAAGATCTCTATGGATGAAGAAGGCACAACTATTAGCCTGGCTAACACTAATACACAAACAGAAGTTGATGATCAATCCGATGATAGCCCGGCTATTACCGCCGAATTAGAAAAGCGATCGGCTGAATATGATCAACTTCAGCAGGAATACGAAACCCTGCAAAAACAAGTTATAGAACAGGCGAATACTATCGCTGAACTAGAACAAAAACTAGGTCATTTCCCAGAATTACAAGCGCAACTTGAAAATAGTGTTCCGGCTAAGGAATATCATCACGTTCAGCAAGAACTCCAACAACATAAAGACTCAATTACTGACCTGAAAAAACAGCTTAAACGGATTGGAGAACTTGAGAGTAAACTGGCGAACACGGTTTCTCTGGAAGACCACGAAGCGCTGAAACAGCAAAATCAGGAAACTCTTAATCAACTCCAAAGCCAACTGGGTGACTCTCAGAAGCTACAACAGCAATTGGAACAGCAGAAATCTACTGTGGCTGATTTGCAATCACAGTTAAAACAAACGGTGACGGCTGAGGTTCACCAAAAGCTACAACAGCAATTAGAACAGCAGAAATCTACTGTGGCTGATTTGCAATCACAGTTAAAACAAACGGTGACGGCTGAGGTTCACCAAAAGCTACAACAGCAATTGGAACAGCATAAATCTACTGTA
>NZ_JARPLU010000203.1:0-7261 GCF_032349615.1 Limnospira sp. PMC 1279.21
AATTTACCTCCATTGAAGTCTATCAAGCCTATGCTGACTATTTCCAAATTATGGCTTTGGTTGAAGACTTAATCTGTGCCGTAGCTACAGAGGTTTTGGGCGGGTCTACTCAGATTGATTATCAGGGAGATAAAATCAGTATCGATCGCCAATATGACTACAGCAATATTTATCCCACATTCACCGGAAAACATTGGCGGGTTAAAACTATGGTCGAAGCTGTCCGAGATGAAACTGGCTTAGATTTTGATACCCTGGAATTCTCAGAAGCTAAATCCAAAGCTGAAGCGATCGGCGTGAGACTCACAGACTTAAATACTCAAAATTTGGGATATTTACTCTATGCCGTCTTTGACCAAAAGGTAGAATCAACCCTAATTGAACCTACATTTATTATTGATTTTCCCGTAGAAGTCAGTCCCTTGGCTAAACGACACCGTTCTAAGCCGGGATTTGTAGAGAGGTTTGAATTATTTATTCATGGCACTGAATATTCTAACGGGTTTTCTGAGTTAAATGACCCCGTAGATCAACGCCAGCGATTTGAGGAACAATTGGCTCAAAAACAAGCCGGAGATGATGAAGCACACCCCATGGATGAAGATTTTATTCAAGCACTTTCTTTGGGGATGCCTAACTGTGGTGGTATGGGAATTGGAGTTGACCGCCTAGTTATGTTTTTAACTGATACCCAGAGTATCCGCGATGCTATTTTATTCCCAACTATGCGTTCCTTCAAAGATACTTAATTCCCATTAATTTTAGGTCTGGGGGTAAATTAACTATTGATTATCCCCTGACCTCAGCGCCATGGCTTTACCAAACCTTTACTAAAATCATCCTGAAAGTTTACACCAGCCTATGTAATTTCACGGAGTCATCATGTTAAAGTTGCCTTACCATGTACAAATTACCCCAATTCACACCAGGGCTGGTTATGAAAAGCATCTACAAAAGCATCTCATTAACTACTAGCATTATTGGTGCGATCGCCATAAATATAATTACCGAGACCTCAGCGATCACCGCCACCTTTAACTTTAGTCAAATCTATATATTTGGAGATGGTTGATCAGATACAGGTAACGCTTATCAAGCCACTAGCGGAGCCATTTTTCAAGGTCTACCCTACTTCGACCAACGAGCATCTAATGGATTACTATTTGTAGATTATTTAGCCTCAGAATTCGGTTTAAATCCGACTACATTAATCGACCCAGACTCTCCCATTGACGGGGTAAATTTTGCCTTTAATGGAGCGACAACCGGAGATTTTAACGCCACCCAGGATTTTGACCAGGTTGATCAACTCAATTACAGGCATTTATTGCCCCTTTATTAATGTCCGGTCAATCCGCGAATCTGATGCGTTATATATTCTTTGGGCGGGAGCAAATGATTATTTAGGGGGAAGGGAAACTGATGTAAATATCCCGGTTAATAATATTACGCAAGCTGTAAGTTCTTTGTATGGTGTGGGAGCCCGTAATTTTCTAGTGCTAAATTTACCGCAATTAGGAAAAACACCCATTGCCCAATTTAATCCCTTCGACCCAGTTGACCCTTTTAATTCCTTTAACCCCGCCGCACTTAATAGCCTCAGTATCCAACATAATCAAGCCTTACAGCAAGGAATATTAGGGTTAAATAAAAGTTTATCTAATGCCCATATTAGCTTTTTTGATGTGGGTAGTTTATTCGATAATGCGATCGCTAACCCTCAACAATTTGGATTAACCAACGTAACTGATAGCTGTCTATCCTTAAGATCAGGCACAATTTGTCAGAACCCCCACGAGTATCTATTCTGGGATTATATCCACCCCACTACCACAGCCCATCAAATTATTGCTAGTGGCGTTTATCATCAAATGCAAACAGAATATAATAAGAAATCTGTCCCCGAACCTTCAGCCACTGTAGCTTTAATTGTTTGAGGAGTTGGTGCTATGGTTAAAAAAGGCAAATCGAAGCCACAATAACATCTCCATTCAAGCAACATGATAGGGGTGTATTGATTGTTAGTAGACACACCTCATAATTAGACCACATCAATCTGGATCTGAATCCGTTATCGCGTTTAAGAAAGTGTGAGGAGTAAACTTGATCACGGAAATGAAAGGCGATCCAGATTTGAGTGCTGGTATTTACAAGGAAGGTTTTTCAAATCTATCCCATGTTTTGATTAGGGGGAAATAGGGTCATTGGTTGGGGGATAGTCAAGACAGTTCAACTTCCCAATTTTTGGCTAAATATGATTAGGTATCAGTCCCAGATGTTCTCTGACTTATGGCTCGAACTAAATCAACTAATCCATTAGCCAACCGAGACGCAACCACAGTTCCCTCAAACTCAAATTCATGATTTTGTAAGGCTTCAACCAACATCCATTTACCTGTTTCTGTTAATAAAACCATTGGGACTTGGTTTTCTTTATGAATCTCAATCGCCCCAGCATTTTTGAGATCCTCATAGAGTCCCTGATAAATCCCGACTTTCTTACCTTGTCGTTTTTGTTTGACTTTACTGGTCAGATCACTTTTCTTAACCTTAGTCTGTGTTCCTCCCAACGCCCATAATGTCAGAAGCAAACGGGCTTTAGCCTTATCATCCATTTCACCCGTGATGGGTTTCGGCGTATTGTTGTAATCCATTGTTGACATATCACTTATAGATTGAGAGACCAAAATACCATCAGATTGTACAACAAATAATAATTAATCTAATAATTCGGATCATAACTATACCTAACAACAGATTAGGGACCCAGGTATAAGGGGAAAGCTAAATCATAGAAAACTACCATATTTCTATGAAATCATGCGATCGCCTTCCCGGGGGATCAGGATCTAAATCATCATTTCACCATTTTTGATGAAATAGCGCCCACCCCCTAAGTATATTGTCCCAACCAGAGTCACCCCCATTAGCATAACCCCCCATTTCAGGGATATTTAAGTCTCCACCCCTCTCCCTGACAGATATGGGAAATCAGAAAATAGCCAAAATACAAGACCCATCAACATATCACCATATCACCATAAATTTTTGTCAAACCTTCCCAGCCAAAATCTATACTGGGTAAGATGTGTGATCAACAAACGAAGACCTATAAATCAAGCCAGGGTTAGGGATAACCACAACATCGACAAGAAACTAATCAGGAGAATTTTTCATGTCCGAACTCATTCAGAACGTAATTGATAGCGACGAAAAACAGGATCTGCGACAATTCGCTAGTGAACTGAGAATCTCAGAAAAGCGATATTTACTCCGCAATGATATCCTACAAGCCTTTGCTGATTATTGCCTTAAATTTCAAAAATCAGATCATTTTGTTCATAGTTCTAACCTCAGTAAACTGATTTACTATACCCAAGAAATTATTCTCGAAAATGAAAGCATTTGCTTGATTGTACGTCCCCAGATAGCCACCCAGGAAAGGTTTCGTCTCCGACCTGATCTATCCGTTGATGTCATGAGTGTTCAGGAATTGCTCGATTTACGAGATCACTTCGTGGACCATCACCATCCCCATGAAGGTAATATTTTCGCCATAGACTTTGGCCCCTTTTATGACTATTCTCCCCAACTGCGAGACTCCAAAAATATCGGTAAAGGAGTCCGTTATCTCAACCGCTATTTATCGAGCAAACTCTTTCAAGACTCTAATCAATGGCTGGAATCTCTGTATCAATTTCTGAGCCTCCATTCTTATAATGGCTTACAATTAATGATTAACGATCGCATCACTAATCAAAACCAACTTTCCCACGCCATTAAAAAAGCCATTTCATTACTTAATAAGCGTTCCCCCAAAGAACCCTACGAAAACTTCCGGTTTGAATTGCAAGAAATTGGCTTTGAACCCGGATGGGGAAATACCGCCAGACGCGCCTTAGAAACCCTAGAAATGCTAGACGAACTTCTGGACTCTCCCGACCATCAAGTTTTAGAAGCATTCCTCGCTCGTATTCCCATGATTTTCCGTATCGTTTTAGTCTCTATTCATGGCTGGTTTGGTCAGGAAGGGGTCTTAGGTCGTCCTGATACAGGCGGTCAAGTTGTCTATATTTTAGACCAGGCGCGTAGCTTAGAAATGGAACTAGAGGAAGAATTGAAACTCTCGGGCTTGAGTGTTTTGGGGGTGCAACCAAAAGTGATGATTTTAACTCGTTTAATTCCTCATAGTGATGGAACTCGTTGTCATCAACGATTAGAAAAAGTTTATGGCACTAAAAATGCCTGGATTCTCAGGGTTCCCTTCCGGGAATTTAACCCTAATGTTACCCAAAACTGGATATCTCGGTTTGAGATATGGCCTTACCTAGAAACTTTTTCTATTGATGCTGAAACTGAAATTTTGGCGGAGTTCCAAGGTCGCCCTGATTTAATTGTTGGCAATTATTCTGATGGTAATTTGGTGGCATTTTTGCTGTCTAAACGCCTGAATGTTATTCAGTGTAATGTAGCTCATGCTTTAGAAAAATCTAAATATGTGTTTAGTGATTTGTACTGGCAGAATATGGAGGATAAATATCATTTCTCCTTGCAATTTACCGCCGATTTGATTGCTATGAATGCCGCTAATTTTATTATTAGCAGCACCTATCAAGAAATTATTGGCACTACTGATAGTGTCGGTCAGTATGAGTCTTATAAGTCTTATACTATGCCCGGTTTATATCATGTGGTCAATGGTATCGAACTATTTAGCCCGAAATTTAATGTGGTTCCCCCTGGGGTCAATGAGACCATTTTCTTCCCCTATACTCGCACCGAAGAACGCATATCAAGCGATCGCCAACGACTAGAAAATTTGATTTTTCACCTGGATGACCCTAGCCAAGTGTTTGGGAAATTGGCTGACCCAACTAAACCACCCCTATTTTCTGTCGCTCGTTTAGACCGGATTAAAAATATCACTGGTTTGGTAGAATGCTATGGTCAACATCCCGAACTCCAAGAAAAAGCTAACTTGATTTTTATTGCGGGAAAACTGCGGGTTGAAGATTCTAGCGACTATGAAGAAGCCGAAGAAATTCAAAAGATGTATCATCTCATTGAGCATTATAATCTTTATGATAAAGTTCGCTGGCTCGGTGTCCGTCTTTCTAAAACTGATACCGGGGAAATGTATCGGGTAATTGCTGACCATCATGGTGTCTTTGTACAACCGGCTCTATTTGAAGCCTTTGGGTTAACTATTTTAGAAGCCATGATATCCGGTTTACCTACCTTTGCTACTCAATTCGGTGGACCCCTGGAAATTATCAAAGATAAAATTAATGGCTTTTACATTAACCCCACTAACTATGACGAGACTGCTGCTAAGTTAGATGAGTTTCTGCTTCGATGTCAATATAATATTGGCTTCTGGAATGAAATTTCTCAACGGGGCATGGATCGGGTTTACAGCAGCTATACTTGGAAAATACACACTTCCCGATTGTTGACTCTTACCCGCGTCTATGGGTTCTGGAAATATATCTCTAAAGAAAAACGCGCCGATATGATGCGCTATTTGGAGGCTTTATTCTATTTGATCTATAAACCCAGGTCTCAGGAGTTATTACAACAGCATCTACAGCGTTAGAGATAGCTTGGTCTCCGCGAACCGGGCTAGAGATTTGAGTCATTTGGGATCGGTTTGAGTGTGTCGGAAAACCGATCCGGATGTTACAATGTGATCTCGGATAGCTTAACTAACAGCTATAACCTCAAACCATAACACGCACGCTTAGTCATAATGGGTATCAAAACTGCTATCATTGCTGGCATCATGGCTTTAGCAATTCCCAGCTTTACAGGTCCCGCGATCGCCACGTCCGGGACTAGATCGGCGATCGCAGAGTCCGAAATTGAACGACTTCTCCAACTAACCCAAGATCGTCGGAGTTTCTCTGATGATCAAAGTCTATTCTCGGAACCGTTTTATCAGCCAGAACAGCCAACAGGCGATCGTCGCACTTTGGCTGACCCTTTCTACCAACCCAGTGAGGAAATTCGCGAAGAAACTACCTTTGCTGAACCTTTCTACCAACCCAGTGAGGAAATTCGCGAAGAAACTACCTTTGCTGAACCCTTCTATCAACCTGAAGAAAACCAGGTTCGACCTAGGGAAATGACCCTAGCGCGAGGAACTGAAGGAGCACAGGTCGCCGGTTTACAGCAGCGCCTGGAAGTACATGGCTTTTCTGTCGGTCGTATAGATAGTCTCTTTGGTCCCCGCACTGAACGATCCCTCATTCAGTTTCAATTGGCTAAGGGTCTCAGACCTACTGGAGTGGTCGATCGCAGCACTTGGCAGGCTCTCTCAAAAGATCCTCACCAGCAGACTATAGCAGAAACTCTCATTAAACAAGGCGATCGCGGTTCTAAAGTCAGAACTCTGCAAACTCGCCTAGAGTTGACTGGACATGATCCGGGTCCTGTTGATGGTATATTTGGTCCGAAAACTTTGTCGGCTGTCTCTGACTTTCAGTTGGCTATGGGCTTAGAAGCTACCGGGGTTGTAGATGAAAAAACCTGGAAAGTTTTAGGCGATCGCTCTAACTAGGTTATCAACCTGCCGCTTTTTTTTAAAAAATTATGGCCCGCCCGCCTTAGTAAATAGGGGTTGACACGGCGGCGCTAGTTGGCTATGATAGGAGTATGTTAAATAATGGTATGTGAGAAAAAATAATATTTTCGCAAATATTCCCATTATATTAGAGTGTAGCACGGACTGCCAGAAAAAGATAGGGTTTTCTGAAAAAAAAAGCGCGGGGGCGCGCCCAGAAAATTTTTTTTTGGTCACCTAGGTTTACTTTTCCGAAATTCCCGGCGGGGGAAAAATGCGATCGCCCCAATTCTCAGGACATTGAGGCACGGGGATTTTGACTCACCATTGGTCGTCCGGCTGTGTTTCGGAACGCCGTTCTCGAATCAGTTCGTCGGCGAGACTTACACCGTTTGAAATATCTTTAAAAATTCCCCGGAGTTTTTGGACTTGCTCACGCCAACTGACCAGACGCAGGCTGCCATCTTTTTCAAGGGTTAAAGTGAGTTGATCGCCCGCTTGCAGGTTCAGTTGTTTCCGCACAGGTTCGGGAATCATTAACTCGCCGGTTTCTTCTAGGTTAACGGTGTATTGTTCCAGGGGGGGAGCAAGAATTTAATCCAAGATTTGCTTTACATCTTAGGACAATAAGGTACAATACCCAAAAAGATTCGCAACTCAATAATGAATATACGGTCAAACCCCAGACCATGCCAAATC
>NZ_JARPLU010000204.1:0-7203 GCF_032349615.1 Limnospira sp. PMC 1279.21
GGGGTGCTGGCGGCGGTCAGCCGCTTGAGTCGGTTTTCCTCTCCGTGATCAATCACGGAGCTTCCAACCCTCCCAGGAGTTTTACGTGAGCAAGCCGCCTGAACAAATAAAGCACTGGAACACGGAGAAATCCGGAACAAATACTCAACATATCTCAAAAGGCGATCGCATCAAGTTCCGGGTCAATACTCCCAACTGTAGCAACGCGGAGACAACCTTCAAGGCTTCAATTATATTTGATAGGGAATATTTACCCGATGTTAATTAAAATTGGCTTTGGAGCGGTTTAAATAATAATGGTGACAGAAGCGAATCAACCACAACCTACCTGGATCAGTGTTGTCCGTCTGCTGCGGTGGGATAAGCCAGCCGGACGGTTAATCTTAATGATTCCAGCCCTATGGGCGATATTTTTAGCGACAGGGGGAACCCCGCCTTTAACTCTGATTTTGGTGATTGTCTTTGGTAGCCTAGCCACCAGTGCGGCTGGCTGTGTGGTCAATGATTTATGGGATAGAAACATTGACCCGGAAGTGGAAAGAACCCGTAACCGTCCCTTGGCGAGTCGCGCCCTCACGATTAAAACTGGTGTTGTGGTGGGGTTGGTGGCGTTTGCTTGTGCTTTCGGGTTGGCGCTATATCTTAATCCCCTCAGTTTCTGGTTGTCTGTGGCGGCGGTTCCGGTGATTATCTGCTATCCCTTAGCTAAACGGGTGTTTCCAGTCCCTCAATTGGTTTTGTCGATCGCCTGGGGATTTGCGGTTTTAATTAGCTGGAGTGCTGCCAATGGTAGCCTAGAAGCCTCTACGGGTTTACTATGGGGGGCGACGGTATTATGGACCTTGGGGTTTGATACGGTTTATGCTATGAGCGATCGCGAAGACGATCGCCGATTGGGCATCAACTCCAGCGCCCTATTTTTTGGGGACTTTGCACCGAATGCGGTGGGTTTATTTTTCCTGGGTACAGCGGCTTTGATGTTGGGGGTAGACTTACAAATGCACCTGCACCCTGTTTCTTGGCTGGCTTTAGCTATAGTGGTGATTCTATGGGCGCGTCAGTATTGGCAACTGCGAAACCCAGAGATTTCTCGGGAGATTTACGGCAAAATGTTCCGTGATAATGTGATCATCGGTTGGATTTTGCTGGCTGGTATGATTGGCGGCACTCTTCTCAGTTGAGTCCCTCAATCACCGATAGCCCATCCCCCCCGCCAACGATCGCGATCGCATTAAGCTGTAATTGCTAAAAATCAGCCCAGGGGAAGGGAACATTGAGTGCGGGTGAAATTTCTGTTTTCTGAATCTGGCGGCACTGCTACCACGTCTAAGCGCCCATTCATCAACCCCAATAGGGTCTGATTCATTAATAGACGCATCCCCGGCGAAAGGGCTATATCAGTTGGGTCAATGTTGGTGCTGTTGCTGGCTGGGGATTTTAGGGTAGACTCGAGTAAATCCCAGGACTCACTCCAGGCGCTGATGGGGCGTTGGTCATCAATCCAAATGTGAACATAGCCAGACTCTGAGGCGACGTGGGTGGAAACTTGGACCTTCCCAGACTCCATCCCAGCGATCGCACCATCGACCAGACTGAGTAAAACTTGCTTGAGGCGAGGGCGATCGCCAATTACATATACCTGCGGATCGGGGGGAATAATTGATAGGCGGATGCTGCGGTTAGCGGCTTGTAAGTGGGTGAGTTGTTCCACCTCCGCCAACATTTCAGCCAGTTTCAGGGGTTGCAGGTTCATCTGTTGGCTACCATATTCGGTTTTAGCGACCATAATCACCTCATCCATTAACGCTACCATCCGCAGGGTGGCATCATGGGCTTGTTGGATAAAATCCCTTTCCTCTTGTGGATTTTCGCATAGGTCGGCAAGGATTAACTGTAAAAAGCCGATGATGCTATTTAGGGGCGATCGCAACTCGTGGGAGGTACGGGCTAAAAAACCCGCCTTAAACTGAGCCATTTCTACGGCTAAATGATAAGCCAATCGCGTCTGCTGCAATTTTTCGGCTAAGGCTGCCACCTGTGGATCGCTAATAGCATCCAATTCTCCGGTCCCCGACTCTGGTAATGGCGATCGGGAAGTTTTCGCCAAAGGCGGTTTTGGGGTCATGAGTTTCATTCCCCCCCCGGAAAGTTGGCGCTGACCTAGCCACCAACCCAGTCCCAGCCCTGCACCCAAATAGATAAATTCATTCCAGCCCATGAGTTTGTCACGATTAGTTGAGATCAGTCTAACAACAGCACTCCCCCTTGAATTGTGACATACTCTGGCTGGTTGATATATGCTATTTAAATCTGGATTTGGGCAAGGGGCTGACAAACTCTACCCCACCCCTCCTCAGTATTTCCCAATCTCCGTTTTTTGTCCACCGCACTACTGTTGAGGGAATGGCAGACCCTGACTCTGGGGGAGCGTCCTTTAAGGTCAGAACTTCTGGAAACTGCCTATCTATATCAGCCGTGGTTAATAGGGGTGGTTGTCCCGAAAGATTAGCGCTAGTGGTAGCCAGTGGGCCAGTACGTTTGAGGATTTCTAGGGCAATTTCACACTTAGGAACCCGTAAACCAATGGTGGTTGGATCGGTGGGATTAACGGCTGGGGGAACTGCTGAAGATGCTGGTAACACTAGGGTTAAGGCTCCTGGCCAATACTGACGGGCGATTTGCTGCCAGCATTCTAATTCCCAGGCTAGGCTATCTACAAACTGCCATAGACTTTCGGCTGTAGCCCCCATCAAAATTAATGGTTTATCGGGGGGGCGTTGTTTGGTCTGAAAAATGGCTTCAGCCTTGTCTGGACGGGCTGCTAAGGCGGGTACTGTGTCTGTGGGAAAGGTGATCACGGCAACCCCTGCGATCGCTGCTTTAATTAGTTCTTCTTGGGAGACTTTAGCCATTATTGATGATAGTTGGGTAAGATTCGTCGGGTCACTGACGCACCAAATCCATCATATATCCAATTAATCATGATTTCCCCATCATTAATGGCGGTCGATTTTCTACCCAATTTCGGGGTGGGACTTACTGGACAACCGATATGGTAGGATTGACATATAGTAGGGGTATCATATCATGGCAAACCGAACTGTTTTGGGTGTATCGATCGCGATCGCCATCGTCGCCGGTGCAGGGGTCTGGGTGAAACAACAGCAGCAGGAGGCGATCGCACAAGCCCGACTGTTGACAGACTCGGTGGGGGCGGTGGAAACCCTCTCCGGTTACGATAGTCTTTCTGCGGCTCATGACCACCTACAAGGGGCGATCGCACGCCTAGAAAATGCCCCGAAATTTCCCAGACAGTCGGAGTTGGAAGAACTGACTTTTTTACGTTCCCAGTTACAGGTTGTTCAACAAAAGCTGGAACCCGAACAAAAAGCCCGCCAAAATTACCAGGAAGCCATCACGCGAGCCATGTCCGCCTCGCAACTCGTGCAAAACCCTCCCCACCCCCCTGCGGTTTGGGAAGAGGCGCAACGCAAATGGCAGCAGACGATCGCCCAATTGGAAAGCATCCCCCAGCACTCCTCCACCTTTGCAGAAGCCCAGGGGAAACTGAAAGGATATCGGGACAATCTGGCGGTGGTGAGCCAATATGTCATGCGATCGCACCAGGCGGTAGAATTGAACAATCGGGGCATGGAGAAAATCCAAGCCGGGAATTATAGTGCTGCGATCGTCACTCTCAGTCAGGCTGTAGAACTGAATCCCGCCCTGATGGAGGCTTACCTAAATCGAGGTTTTGCCTACGCAGCCATGGACAGCCACCAATCAGCCCTCTCCAATTATACTACAGCAATTCGGGTGAATTCGTCAAGCCCTGAACCATACTATTTTCGCGGGGAAGAATACCTGCAATTAGGGAGGTTTGAAGAGGCTTTGACCGATTACAATAAAGCGATCGACCTAGACCCAAATCGAGCCAATGCCTACTTAGATAGGGGGTTAATTCATTATCAACTCGACCACCTGGAAAAAGCCGCCGCCGACTTCAGCAAAGCTGCCGAATTATTGAACCACAGCCAAGAACCCGCCCTCAAGCAATTGGCATTTAATCTCGCCCGAGATATCCGCGCCACCTTGGAAGTAGACCCCGTGGAAACCGAACAATCAGCCACCTCATCCTCAATGGTAGCAGAAGAAATCGAACCCGAAGAACCCGAGACAATTATTCTTTATCGCCAAAGGCGGGTCAAAGCCAACTATAGAAGTCTTCCTTCTACAGTTACCCGGAGTCGGTCTAGTTCCGGGAGTCGGTCTCGTTCCCGGAGTCGTTCCCGCCGCCGATAATCACACCCGGAAACCCCCTTTATTCCTAGTAATTGATGGTCAGTAATTAGTCGCCGTGCGTCCGAGGAAATGGTGTTTATATTCCCCCCATAAATCCCGGTTATCACGCACCCTACTGATATTTACCTACCCCCAATTATACCATCAAAAACCCCCTTTTTCCCAGGTGGGGGATTGTCAATAATCTAGTCGCCGTGCCGTTGACTGGGTGGGGGAAATCCGCTACAATGTGAATTAATAACTCCGATGTGTGGGATGGGGTGTAAAACCATGATTGTTGAGATGTTGTCACTATTTGCTAGTGCTGGGTTGGGAGTCGTCGGTTCAGAATGTCATAAGTGGGCGCAGCGTAAGGCTGGGGAACGTAATCATGACATTGAAAAAGCACTGCTAACAGCCCATGAGCGCATCCTAAATGATATTTGTGACTGCTGTCAGAAAACACCGGAAATTATAGCACGAATTGCCCAGATTAAGCAGGATGGTCAACAAATATTAATAATCGTTGAAGGGGAACAGCCCCAAGGCAGTGAGGGAAGTTGGCAAGGCAGTGAACTGGAGGCAATTCGGACTAAATTGATGCAGCGGCTAGAAGCCGAACACCAGTGGCTAAGGGAAGCGCCCCCCGTGTTGCTGAACACATTTCGCAACTTATATTTACCCGGATTAGTGCATTATTTCCGCTTAGAAATAAAATATAATCAGGTAGTTTTTAATACCTTAACCCACGATATTCTGACCGACATTAGCGGGAAAGTGGGGAATATCGACCAGGAACTCCAGCAAATTCGGGGGAGAATTGATGAGGGTGTGGATACATTTATCGCCTCTTGTCAGGGGTTAGATGAACGGTTTAATCAATTGCTGAAAACCTTAAAAGGGACTGCCGCCGTTCCCGCAGATTTTGCGGCTTTTATTGAGGAAAAAACCCAGGAGTTTTTGGGGAGGGAATTCGTCTTTAATGCCATTGAGGAATTTTGCCGAAGACAAGCCAATGGTTATTTTATCATAGAAGCCGACCCCGGCGTGGGTAAGAGCGCCTTGTTAGCGCGATATGTGCAGCAAACGGGATGTTTGGCTTATTTTAATATCCTGTCAGAAAACCGCACCAGCACGGAAGATTTCCTGAAAAATATTTGCGAGCAACTGATGACAAGGTATGGGTTAGGTTATGACTTACCCCTGCATCCTGATAATACCCGCAATGGCAATTTTTTAAGCAAGTTATTAACGGAAGCTGCCGCCAAAACTGACCGTTTAGTGATTGCGGTGGATGCCTTGGATGAAGTAGATTTAAGCACCCAAAATTCGAGGGCAAATGTGCTTTATCTGCCCGAAAATTTACCCAGGGGGGTTTATTTTATCCTCACCAAACGCCCGGAGTTGTTACCTTTGGTAGTGTCGGCACCACAGCAGGAGTTTGATATGATGTCCGATAAATATTATCAAGCAAATTTAGAAGATATCCGACGGTTTATTCGGTATCGCTGTCAACGGGAACCTATCCAACGCTGGCTGACTGCCCAAGGAGTGACAGAGGCGGAATTTATCGACTTTTTGGCAGAGAATAGCGAAAGCAATTTCATGTATTTAAAGTATATTCTCGATGACATTGAGAAGGGGAGATATGCGGATTTGAACTTGGCAAATTTGCCCAAGGGTTTGGAACAATATTATGAGCAACATTGGCGGCGTATGGGAATGGTTACCAAGCCGTTACCGATAACCAAGCTGAAGATTATCTACTTTTTAACTAAAACCAATAAGCCGATTTCTTGTCGGTTACTGTCGCAATTGGCGGGAGAAATTTCCCTGACGGTGCAGGGGATACTCGATGAGTGGTCGCAGTTTCTCCGCATTCAAAGGAAACCGGGTGAAAAACCACTGTACAGTATTTACCACAAGAGCTTTAACGATTTCCTCTATCGTCAGGATATCGTGGAGGAGGTTGAATCTTGGGTGGCACCGATACAAGAGCAAATTGCGGATAAATCATGGGAAATGCTTTATGGTCAGGATTAACCCCAAAAAGCTCGTCTTTTTTCCAGAAGTTGGGGGGATACAGCTTGTTGGGAAGTCACTTAAAACATTGCCCTCACCCTAAATCCCCAGAAGGGGAGAGAGACTTTGAAAATGTATTGCATGATATTCCTCTAACCTTGGTTAACGTTACCAGTCCTAAGTTGAACAATGGGTGAACTCAAAGACCGATTAGCTAAAATACCGAGAGAAGACGGACGGTGGCTGTTAGAAACCTTGCCCGGAAGTTTGTGGCGTGCCTCCAAAACTGCACGGCTGCACCAATTGCTGACGGATTTTGACTTTATGCAGGCAAAACTGGCGGAGTGCGGGGTGCAAGCGTTAATAGAAGATTACAATTTGGCGATGAGTTCGGATGTCTTGCTGAACCCGGAACAGACGGAAACCCTGCAATTAATCGCGGGGACGTTGCGGCTATCGGCTCATGTTTTAGCCTCGGATACAACCAAACTAGCGGAGCAACTTCTGGGGCGGTTGCTGTCCTTTGAGAATCCAGAAATTGTGGCTTTACTGGAACAGGGAAAACAATGGCGTGGAAAACCCTGGTTTTGTCCTCTCACAGCTAATCTCACTCCTCCCGGCGGGCCACTAATTCGCACCCTCACCGGGCATAGTAGCTGGGTAAATGCAGTAGCGATCGCCCCGGACGGGAAACGAGCCGTCTCGGCATCGGATGATAACACCCTGAAACTGTGGGATTTGGAGACGGGGACGGAACTGGCTACCCTCACCGGGCATAGTGACGATGTAAATGCAGTAGTGATCGCCCCGGACGGGAAACGAGCGGTCTCGGCATCGGATGATAAAACCCTGAAACTGTGGGATTTGGAGACGGGGACGGAACTAGCCACCCTGAGAGGC
>NZ_JARPLU010000205.1:0-7180 GCF_032349615.1 Limnospira sp. PMC 1279.21
TGCCATGGATTCCGTTCTCAAAACTGCGTCCTAACCACCTTGACTAATGCTATATCTGGGAGAGAGACCTAGGGTGAGGGCAATGTCTTAAGGGACTGGTGAACAAGCTGTATGTAAAGAAATGTTAAGTTGGGGCCGGGAAAATTTTTTTTCTGGGGGGGGTTGCTTTTCCCGGCGACTTGCGCTATACTATTTAAATAATGCGAATAGTGACAATTTTATTTTTAGTGAACAAATTCCCATTGTTTTACTATCATATCCAAATACTACCATGAGTTCCCGGTGGTTGTCAAGGGTTGGCGCGGGTTCCGAGCCAAAAAATTTTTTTAATGTTAAAAAAGGCATCTTTTTCCAGTAAGAAAAGCCGGGAAATCATGGTTAATTAACCTTTAGGAATAGACACTTTCTAGGGATTGAAAATCTCGTTCAACTTCCGCCCACAGCGTGCGATTGTGAGGGTCAGTACGGAGGGCTTTTTTGAGGTAATTGCGGGCTTTATCGGTTTGGCGTTCTTTGATAAGTTGACGAGCCCAACGTTGATAAGTAATAGCCTGCCACTGTCGGATTTCCTGGTCTTGGGGGATTCTGTGGGCTAGTCCTTCCACTAAAGCGATCGCCCTAGGGAATCGCTGATATCTGAGTAATTGCTGCAATTGTTTATAGCAATTGTCCTTCAATTTTTGCTCAGTTTCCGAGAGTTCCGGGTTAAATTGAATCCGGTTTTCCGGGTGATAGACCTTATTTTTCCCCGTGGGATAATGGGAGGTTGTACCCTTGGGGAAGTGGGTATAAGAGGCCGTAGCCCAAGCCATTTGGGAATCAGGTTTAGCGACATCTAACAGAAACTTATAAGCCTCCGTTAAGGCGATAAATCTTTCCTTTGCTTGGGGATTATTTTGATTAACATCAGGATGATATTGTCGGGCGAGTTTCCGATAGGAAGCCTTGACCGCTTCCAAACTCGCCCCTGATCTTAAACCCAATGTGCGATAGTAATCCGTTGTGTCCATCTAGGTTTAATCTACCCCAGTTTAAGCAAGAACCGAACCCGCACCACAAGAAACGCGGGCGTGATTAGTTTAGCAGAAATCTGGCTATGGCTAAACTGGGCGTTCTTCAATGACCTGATCAATTAAACCATATTCGTGGGCTTCGGCGGCGGACATAAAGTAATCGCGATCGGTGTCTTTCTCAATTTTTTCGAGAGTTTGACCGGATCTTTCTGCTAACATCTCATTGAGGACCTTACGAATTCGGAGAATTTCTTTAGCCTCAATTTCAATATCAGTGGCTTGTCCGCGAGTCCCCCCCAAAGGTTGGTGAATCATAATCCTAGCATGGGGGAGGGCTAGGCGTTTACCTTTAGTTCCCGCAGCCAGGAGAAATGCACCCATAGAAGCAGCCATACCCACGCAGATAGTCACCACATCAGACCTGATATATTGCATGGTATCGTAAATCGCCATCCCGGCAGTTACCGAACCGCCAGGGGAATTGATATAGAGGTAAATGGGTTTGGAGGGGTCTTCGGAGTCCAAATACAGCATATAAGCGACGATCGCATTAGCAATACCGTCGTCAACCTCTTCCGACAAAAAGATAATTCGTTCGCGGAAAAGTCTTTCATAGATACTGATCCACTGTTCATAGGTACTACCAGGAAGGCGATAAGGAACACTAGGAACACCAATAGGCATAATTACTAATCCTTTTGTTGTGTCTGTATAAGATTGGTTGAATTTAACGGGAGATTTTCCCCGGTGGCGATCGCCAGTCTACCGTCGGGGGGTTGGTGAGGAGAGCAGATCAACAATTAATCATCAACAATTAATTATCAATTGTCTCCTCTTTTCTGGTAGTTTACCGATACCCGACGGAGGAAATCAAGTCAACTTTAGAGTTGTTAAAACACGGTCGATGATACCATACTCTTTCGCCTCTTCTGGAGTCATGTAAAAAGTGCGGTTCATGTCCTTAGTCAATTTCTCAATGGTTTGACCAGTATTTTGGTGAAAGATATCCATCATTAAAGCCCGTTTCGAGAGGATCTCGTCAGCGGTTACTTGAATATCGGTAGCTTGTCCTTGGGTTCCGGTTTGGGGGTTATAAAGAGTAATCATGGAATTAGGAAGACTAGCCCGTTTACCTTTGGAACCGCAGGACAATAACAAAGCTGCCATCCCCACTGCTTGACCCAAACAGATAGTCACAATCTCCGATTTGATGTGTTGCATAGTGTCATATACAGCCAAAGCCGCCATGACTGACATCATTCCCATGGACTCATTAGCCATACCTGCTAGGACTGGATCACCAATGGAGTTGATGTACATATAGATGGGTTTATTCTGATCGTCGGAGTCAAGATACAACATAGCCGACACCAGGGAATTAGCGACACCGGTTGTCAGAGGCTGATTCAGAAAAATAATTCGTTCTTGACTCAAACGAGTATAGATGTTAACCCACTGCCAGTATTGACTACCAGGAATCTGATAAGGAACGCGAAGAACTTCATCGACAGCCATAATTTGTAAGCACAAGCAAGTTTACTACACACCAACGGGTAATTGTTTGGGCAATTCCTTAGTGCTTTCGAGAACCCGATCAATCAACCCATATTCTTTAGCCGCCTCTGGTGTTAAATAGAACATCCGATCGGTATCTTTGGCAATTTTTTCCACAGGTTGTCCGGTATTTTGGGACAAAATATCCAAGATCGATGCTTTGTTGGCGAGGACTTCTTTAGCCCTAATTTGGATATCAGTAGCCTGAGAGCGTCCCATCCCCATACGAGGTTGGTTTAAAACAATGGTGGCATGGGGGAGACTGGTACGACAGCCTTTTGTCCCGGCGGAAAGAATCATCGCGGCTGTACCCATAGCCTGACCAATGCAGATAGTATGCACAGGGGGTTTGACATAGCTCATGGTATCGCAAATCGCGAAGGCTTCGGTATCTTGTCCGATCGCATCTCCCGTATACCAAGAGGTTCCGGTAGAGTTGATATAGAAGTAAATAGGCTTTTCTGGATCGGAAAATTGCAGATAAAGCAACTGGGCGATAATTAGTTTGGTGACATCAACCCCTAGTTGTCGCTTATAGTCGTCCGAGGAAACTAGAGGCGACCCTAGATAGATAATCCTTTCCTTGAGTAGCAAGGAGGGTAGGTCTGGGGGTGGTGTCCTAATGGCACTGTCGCTGTAGTAGTATGGTGATTGCACAGTATAAACCGATGAACTCATCAAAGAGGTTAAACTATATACTAACGCAACTCGTGGCTCAGTCCTGTGAATAACCGGATGGGAAATTACCGACCATCTGAATTTTGAGTTGCGTCCTATACTCAAATAGGATTTTCACATCCCGGAGGTCTTCTATGAAAGTCAGTTTGCAGCCTTCCCTCAACGATCCGAACCTAGACCCAAATCAAGAATCGAATCAGCGTCAACTGTCAATTTCGGTTTCAGCGGTTCCTGATCCGTTTGAGGGTCAAGTTCCCATGAATCTATGTTTGATTTTAGACCACAGTGGTTCTATGAATGGTCAACCATTGGAAACGGTGAAACAGGCGGCGAAAGAACTTATCGATCGCTTAAATGTAGGCGATCGGATTTCGGTAGTTGCTTTTGATCACCGAGCTAAGGTATTGGTTCCTAATCAAGACCTCACCGATCCTGATGGTATCAAAAAAAAGATTGATGGTTTGCGCTGTTCCGGGGGAACGGCTATTGATGAAGGTATCAAGCTGGGAATTGAGGAGTTAGGAAAGGGTAAACAGGATCGGATTTCTCAAGGGTTTCTTCTCACTGACGGGGAAAATGAACACGGGGATAATAAACGTTGTCTCAAACTCGCCAAACTGGCCACGGAATATAAGTTAACTATTAATTCTTTGGGATTTGGAGACGACTGGAATCAGGATATTTTAGAGAAAATTGCCGATGCGGGTGGCGGTGCTTTGGGATATATTGAATACCCCGAACAGGCGATCGCTGAGTTTGGCCGTCTGTTTACCCGTATGCAATCGGTGGGACTCACTAACGCTTACCTATTATTCTCCCTATTTCCTTATGTCCGCTTGGCTCAACTCAAGCCAGTCGCACAGGTTTATCCTGATACTATTGAACTTCCTATACTGCCAAAAGGAGAACAACTCGCGGTTCGCTTGGGGGATTTAATGAAAGATACCGAACGGATTATCTTGGCTAACCTTTATGTTGATGTTGGCAATTTGCCGATCAGTAAACAGGCGATCGCTCAAGTTCAAGTCCGCTATGATGACCCGGCTTTGGGTATTGAAAAGCTCTATTCTCAGCCGGTTTTGGTGGAAGCTAATGTCCTCGGAGATTATCGCCCTACTTCCGATCCCAAGGTTCAAAAACATATTTTGGCTTTGGCTAAGTACCGACAAACTCAAATCGCTGAAACTAAACTACAACAAGGTGATCGCGCCGGTGCTGCTACTATGTTACAAACAGCGGCTAAAACCGCTTTACAAATGGGCGACAACAGTGCTGCTACTGTCCTCCAAGGTAGTGCAACTCGCCTCCAGTCCGGCGAAGAACTATCGGACTCCGAACGCAAGAAAACTCGCATAGCATCGAAAACTACTCTCAAGTAGAATGGGTAATTGGGCGGCAAATCAATGTTATGCCGCTTCCCTCTTCTATCTTCTCCCCCAATCTTGTTGATATAAATTGTCAATAAATTTATCAGCCCCGGCGCTAAGGGTTGACAAGCACGGGGAACTAATGGTAGGATATTGACATACAGTTAAATAATGGAAATATTAGTCAAAATAATAAAATTGCGAATATTCCCATTATTTAAAAGTGTAGCAGAAGTCACCCCAAAAAGCAAGCACCCCCCGCCAAAAAAATTTTTCGCAACATTTCTTAATTTTTTGTTACAAAAGTTAATATATGGGGGATGAATTAAAAGAGGGTTTCGAGTTCTGCGAGGGCGCGATCGAGGTTGTCGTTGATTAAGGTGTGGTGAAATTCCCCGGCGGCGGCGATTTCAGTTTTAGCGCGTTGAATACGACGAGCGATCGCCTCTTGGGAGTCAGTGGCGCGATTTCGTAGACGGTTCTCGAGTTCTTGTAGAGAAGGTGGAAGGATAAAAATTCGCAGAGCCTGTGGAAAGGTCTGTGAGATCTGTCTAGCGCCTTCTAGTTCAATTTCGAGTAGAACATTCTCTCCCTGCTGAATTTTATCTTGGACAGCCAAGCGGGGTGTCCCGTAGAAATTTCCGGCAAACTCAGCCCATTCTAGTAGCTCTTGTTGTTGAACCATTTGTTGAAAGCGATCGCGAGTGACGAAAAAATAGTCTTTTCCATGGACTTCTCCGGGACGGGGAGAACGGGTAGTAACGGAGACGGAAAGATGGAGTTGTGGATATTTTTGGAGAAGCGATCGAATAATCGTTCCTTTTCCCACGCCACTAGGTCCGGTAATGACAATGAGCTGGCCAGTTTTGCTGTCAATCATCTTAATATAGTTTTAGGTGAACCCAGATAGGTTTATGAAAGGCGATTAGCACCGTTTTTCTCAACCACAAATCGGTTAGCGACGGTTTCTGGCTGAATAGCTGAGAGAACCACATGATTGGAGTCGGTAATAATCACGGCTCTGGTGCGCCGTCCATAGGTAGCATCAATAAGCTGTCCTCGGTCTCGTGCGTCTGTAATGATACGCTTAATGGGGGCTGATTCGGGGCCGACAATAGCGATGACACGATTACCACAGATAATATTGCCAAAGCCGATATTAATGAGTTGAATATCCATAAAATTTCTACAGGTAGAATAAAGGTAGGTGCGATGGCTTTGATGGCATGAGCCCATAAATTGTATATTCTTACCAACTCGAAAGTATCGCCCACAAAAATTGTAGTCGGATCGGCTCCCATAATCAATATTTAATCTGAAAAACTCTATCTAGGGGCTGATGGGGTCTCTTTTCCCTGGAGACAAAGGAAACCGGGGAGATGATGAAAACTGAGTCCTGTTGCTGCTTAAAAAACTAGATAGGAGGGTTGATGAACTAGATCACTTAATTTTGTGATCTGTGTCAGTGCTGGTGTCAAAAATATGTGAACCCACTAATTAAGATTTTTGTATGAGTATTTGCTTGTGAGTATTTAAAGTTTAGTTTAATCAGGGTCTTGCTTCCCCAGTCGAGGCTGGCTACGATGGCGATTACTAGCCTGCTGAGTATACCATTTATACCATTCTGTAGAGCTACGAATAGCGAGCCAGAGCAAGAATAAAGCAATTAACCCCCCCTGTTCAGGAGCATCAAAAGCAAACATAACCAGAGCAATACACAAACCATCCTGGACAAAAATTGCCCATAGAGGTAAGCCTCGCAGACGGTAAAACCATCCCGCTTGTACCAATTGTAAGACTAAAGCCAAAAGTCCCCCAACAATTCCCAGCAACCACAACAACCAGGAGGGGAAAGAACTGGCTTCAGCGATCGCCAAACCCATAATCGCTCCGACTACGGGACTAAACACCAGTTGAAATACCTGGAGAATGCGCTGTCCTAATAATTGTTTCGAGGCGAAAAGTTCAAAGAGGGACCAGCTCACCAAAACACCAATTACCACCTTGGGAGACAGAGCCGAAAGAAGTGGTACATCAGACCATAAATTATTTCGCAGTAATCCAATTAGTAGGAGTGGAAGCGCAATTCTCATACCTCCTGCTGCTGATGCGGAAAGAACTGCTAAAATTTCAATCATAGAAAGCCATTATGCTCCAGTAACTCGAGAAGGATGGTTTTATCCTAGCACCCCATCAAAATCAGTCCAGTCATGTTCAGGGGGGAAGGGTAGAGAATGGGGTCGCCCCCATCCCCTCCCATTCAAAACCGTACTTGAGACTTTCGCCTCATACGGCTCCTGATGTGGATGCCCAATTGGTCAGTGGTACAGTGTTGACTTCACCGCTTAGTCCTTCTTCTTTCAGAACTATATGCACACGTAGTCTTTAAACTCGTCTTCGCCATAACACCCCCACCGGTCGCCGGACCTACATCCACACCGTGGCGCGTCTACTTAATCTGTTCAATCTGAGCAATAAACTCCTCTCGCTGTTGCTGATCAAGTTCTTGGTGGCCGTAAGTTTTTTTTTCTGGTGAAGCCAATTTTCTTCAAGGCTCTGGATATGGTA
>NZ_JARPLU010000206.1:0-7057 GCF_032349615.1 Limnospira sp. PMC 1279.21
CTATCGTCGCATTGTCCGGGAACAACCGGAAAAATGTCGCGTAAATGTATCAGTTTCCAATATAGTCAGTGTTAATGCCATAATGAAACCGCCGGCCGTTATCAGGGTTCAATACTCCTATCGTCGTCCTCACACATGATCATGCTGATGAATAGATTACCCAAACACCTACAACTGCTATTGTGGAAACAGTCCGTGTCTGGCTGTAGTTCTGGTAGCCCCAAAATTACCCATGTACTGGGAGTTATAATAGCGATCGCCATCTTTCCATTTTTATCTACTGGGGGTATCTTCAGCCCGTATCCAGGTAACGCCCAAAGTCCCAGAGGTTCTGGTCAAGCCATGACCGTCCGTTCCGATATACAGGAAGCCGATGCTAACACCGGAATTGTCACCGCTAGGGGAAACGTACAAATAGACTACCCCGCCCGTCAAATTCAAGCCACCGCCGCCCAAGCCCAATACTTCAGCCAGGAACGTCGCATCATCCTGAGCGGGAATGTTTTAGTTTTACAAAATGGCAACACTATCCGAGGAGAAACCGTCACCTATCTAATTGATGAAGGGCGATTTATCGCCACTCCCCGCCAAGGCGGACAGGTCGAGTCAATTTATCTGCTTCCCGACAACACCAGCGAGCAAAACAACGCTGCCGCTCAACCATTTAACCCCTTACCCGCCTTTCAAACCCCTTTAGGTTCCCCGTAGAATTCAACCTGATGGGTAATCAGGAATATAATCAGGAATATATTTCTGTTGCCTGTAATCTCTGTTGTCCGTTGCCTGATATAACTATCTATATCACCGTTAACAGCCGTCGCGCTATACTCAAATTTTGTCAAACAGCAATGAAAATCGTGCTGGAAAACATCCATAAGTCCTATGGAAAGCGCACTATTGTTAGTCGCGTGAATTTATCTATCTCCCAGGGAGAAATTGTTGGTTTACTGGGTCCGAATGGTGCCGGAAAAACCACCACCTTCTATATAGCCACTGGATTAGAAAAGCCGACCCAGGGGCGTATTTATCTTGACGATCGCAATATTACCCACCTACCGATACACAAACGGGCTAGACTAGGTATAGGGTATTTAGCCCAAGAAGCCAGTATTTTCCGACATCTAAGTGTCCGCGACAATATTCTGTTAATTCTCCAACAAACCCGTGTCCCCCGCCGTCTATGGGAACATAGGCTTAACAGTCTCTTGCAGGATTTTCGGTTAGAAAAAGTCGCTAACAACTTAGGCGTGCAAGTTTCCGGGGGTGAAAGACGCAGGACAGAATTAGCCCGCGCCTTAGCATCAGGGCCATTACCGCCCCATTTTTTGCTATTGGACGAACCCTTTGCGGGAGTTGACCCGATCGCCGTATCAGAGATGCAAGCCATTGTCGCCGATTTACGCGATCGGAATATGGGCATTTTAATTACCGATCATAATGTTCGCGAAACCCTCGCCATTACCGATCGCGCCTATATCATGAGAGACGGACAGATTTTTGCATCAGGGGTAGCAGAAGAACTTTACAACAATCCCCTAGTGCGACAGTATTACCTTGGCGATAGTTTTCAATTATGAAATTAAGCATTACCAAGTCTACACCTTCAACTCGATGGCTACTACCCAACCTATCGGTGTTAGATCGCTACATCATCCAAGAATTGATACCTCCCTTTATCTTTGGGGTAGGATTATTTACCTCAGTTGCTGTCACCGTCGGGACTGTATTTGAATTAGTCCGCCGCGTAGCAGAATCGGGACTTCCGGTCAGTGTAGCTTTTCAGGTATTCCTGTTAAAAATGCCTGATTTTATGGTCCTCGCCTTTCCCATGTCAATGATTTTAACCACATTGATGGTGTATGGGCGACTGTCTAGCGATAGTGAATTAATTGCCATTCGCAGTTGTGGCATTAGTCTTTATCGCCTCGTAATTCCCGCAATTATTTTTAGTTTTTTCGTCACCGGGATGACTTTCGCCTTTAATGAAATAATCGTACCAGCCGCCAACTTTCAGGCTACAATTACCCTGCAAAAATCTCTCAATGAAGACGCACTAAATATCAGGTCAACTAACATCTTTTTCCCAGAATATGAAAGGGTAAGCGTCGAGGGTACTAACCGCCGCGTTAACGTTTTAAGGCGGCTTTTTTATGCCGAAGAATTTGCCGATGGCAAAATGTCAGGAGTCACCATTTTAGATCGTTCCCGCGCCGGAATCACCCAAATTATTTCATCAAGAACCGCCATTTGGAACCCCGAAGAAAGCACCTGGGATTTCTATAACGGCACCGTTTATATTGTAGACCCAGATGGTTCTTATCGTAATATTGCCCGCTTCGACCATAAACAATTATATCTTTCCCGTGTTCCCCTAGACTTAGCCAGCCAAGACCGCGACTATGGGGAAATGAATATCGCCCAAACCAAAGAATACCTAGAATTGATGAAACTCAGTGGCGATCAAGCCAAAATCCTCAAAACCAAAGTACGCATTCAACAAAAATACGCCCTTCCCTTTGTCTGTGTGGTGTTTGGACTGCTGGGGTCTTCCCTCGGTTCTCGTCCAGGACGCACCAACCGCGCCACCAGCTTCGGAATCAGCGTTATGATTATATTTGCCTATTATTTACTCTCTTTTATCACCGGTGCAATGGGCCAGAAAGGAATTCTTAGCCCGTTTATGGCAGCTTGGCTACCAACAATGTTGGGTTTAGGAGTATCTGGCTTTTTGTTGTACCGGAGTGCGGATTGACACTCCCCACTAAAGGCGTGGGGATTCCACATTCACAGACTCGCCGTTAGACAGCAGGCTGGCGCCAACCGCCCAAGAGGACAAATCTCCTGAGCGCGTGAGTTCCGGTATGCCCTACCGTACTGAGTCCTAACTTGAAAATGTTGATAGCGGCATTGATATCTCTGTCGCACTAATCGCACTCGCTTAATTTGCTTGATGTCATAGTAATTAAGGTCGTAAGTTCCCTTGAGCTTCAGAGTTCCGATTCCTTTCCGGTCTGAGAAGGTAATCGCTTTTCGAGTCTCTGACAGCTTCCACCCAGATGATTTGTATTCAACTGAACGGCAATTCTTTTTAAATTTAGGGAAACCTTTTTTACCCTTAATGTTCTTCTTGCAGTTGTCGTAAAATCGGGCTATGGCAGACCAAGAACGTTCCGCAGCCGATTGTCTAGCCATTGAGTTGAGTTCATTGGCAAAAGGAAACTCAGTCGCCAATACTGCACAATATTTATTCAATGCGTACTTGTCTACCTTGATGTCTTTGTTGTCCATCCAGTAGCGCAAGCACTTGTTTTGAATAAATTGGCTAGTACGAATGGCTTCGTCTATGGCTTGATATTGCTTGTCTTTCCCTTTGACTTTGAACTCGTATACAATCATGGCATGAACCATTTGCAACTTACCTTATCTTAGTACACGCATAAAGTCGTCCTATAAGGACGAGGTTAATGACCCAATTTTTTGATAATTAATCAATGACCACAACTCCCAATTTTGTTACCTCCCAGATTACCATTCGTCCCTACCGCGATCGCGACTGGCAACAAGTCTGTCAAGTTCACGATCGCGCCCAACCCGCCGAATTTGCCGGTTCTTGTGATTTAAGAGGGATGCGACCCCTGTCAGAAAATCCCTATATCGCCCGTATTTTCCCCCTCTGTCGCAAGTTTGTCGCCTGTGATGGCAAAAAAGTCATTGGGATTATGGCAATCTACCAAGGCTATATTATCCTGTTGTACATCGATCCAGATTATCAACACCAAGGTATCGGATGCCGTCTTTTGCGTTTGGCGATTAATTTAATCGGTTCCCCAGCCTGGACTATTGTCATGGCGGGGAATAAAAACGCCATTCGGTTTTATGAAAAAGCCGGATTTGTCAAAGTCGAAACCTTTGAAAATACTGTTTCTGGCTATCCCTGTACCTTTGTCCGTATGAAACGCTAAACCCGCCGGTCCGCAGTTAACTTCTATCCTACCCTTAACGATTCAATGCTATGCAATATCCATCCCCAACCGTAAATATTCCCCCCTATACTTGGAATCGTCCCATAGGCCTAGGATGGGAAAAACCCTATACAGTACGCTACCCTAGTAATTTAGATGATGGTCCCTTTCATGGAATGCCTCTAGGGGGTTTTGGCGCGGGTTGCATTGGTCGGTCTCATCGGGGAGACTTTAATCTATGGCATCTTGATGGTGGGGAACATATCTTTCGCCCCCTTCCTGGCTGTCAATTTAGCGTTTTTGAGGAAATCGACGGTAAACGACAAGCCTACGCCCTATCTACCCAGCCTCCCCAAGATGGTAGCTTATCAGCATGGAGTTGGTATCCTACTTCCGATCAACATACCCAAACCGGAACCTATTACGCCCTTTACCCCCGCAGTTGGTTTGTTTATGAAAACGTCTTTCAAACTCAATTAACCTGTGAACAGTTTTCCCCAGTGTGGGGGGGAAATTACCAAGAAACCAGTTATCCTATTGCTGTCTTTGAGTGGATAGCCCACAACCCGACCGATAAACTAATTATCCTCAGTATTTTATTAACCTGGGAAAATACTATCGGCTGGTTTACCAATAGTTTAGAAAACCCCACGGTCAAGGTCCGCGATGATGGTAGTCCCGTCTATGAATATCAGCCCCGCTGGGGAGATAGTCAGGATAATTTGAATCGCTTTGTCGAAGACTTCCACCGTGTTGGTTGTGTGATGACTCGCTTGAATATTAATGACCAACCGAGAGAAGGGGAGGGTCAAATAGCGATCGCCACTATTTCTAACCCCGCCGTTGAGGTATATTATCACAATCGCTGGAACCCTAACGGTAATGGTTACGATATTTGGGAATATTTTTCTAAGGATGGGTCCCTGATTGATATACAGGATGACAGACCCGCCGTTGAAGGTGAAAGAATTGGCGCGGCTTTGGCGGTCCGCTGTATCCTCAGACCCGGAAAAATTCGCAAAATTCCCTTTTTTATCGCCTGGGATTTACCCGTGTGTGAGTTTGAGGCGGGAGTTAGTTACTACCGCCACTATACCGATTTTTTTGGGCGCAATGGTCGTAACGCTTGGTCAATGATTCGGACAGCTATGAAGCATTCCGACACCTGGCGTGAGAATATTGAAGCATGGCAAAATCCAATTCTCAATCGCCAAGATTTACCCCCTTGGTTCAAAATGGCTTTGTTTAATGAACTTTATCTACTGACGGACGGGGGGAGTCTATGGACGGCTACAGATGAGGATCAACCTTGGGGACGGTTTGCTGTCCTCGAATGCTTGGATTATCGTTGGTATGAAAGTCTCGATGTGCGCCTGTATGGGTCCTTTGGCTTGTTGATGTCCTGGCCAGAATTGGAAAAATCGGTGATACGGACTTTTGCTAAGGCGATCGCTACTGCTGATCATACCCCCAGAATTATTGGTTATAATCAAGCCTCAGCTATTCGGAAAGCGGCTGGGGCGACTCCCCATGACTTGGGGGCCCCTAATGAACATCCCTGGGAAAAGACTAACTACACCAGTTATCAGGATTGCAATTTGTGGAAAGATTTACCCTGTGATTTTGTCTTGCAGGTCTATCGCGATTATCTGTTGACAGGGGCTGATGATATTCAGTTTTTGGTAGAATGTTGGCCGGCGATCGTCGAAACTCTCGATTATCTCAAAACCTTCGATCGCGATCAAGATGGTATCCCAGAAAATGGCGGCGCACCAGATCAGACTTTTGATGATTGGCGACTGGTGGGGATTAGCGCCTATTGTGGGGGGTTATGGTTAGCCGCTTTGGAAGCCGCTATTGAGATCGCAAATATCCTACTTTCCCATAATCGTGATCTCACTCCAGATACTACTAAGGCGATCGCTACCTGGACTAATTGGCTAGAGACCGCTAAACCTCTTTATGACCAAACTCTCTGGAATGGTAGCTACTACAATCTCGACAGTCAGAGTGGATCTGATGTCGTCATGGCTGATCAACTTTGTGGTCAGTTTTATGCCGCTTTATTAGGTTTGCCCGATATTGTCCCGCCACATCGCGCACAAGTGGCGCTACAAACCATTTATCAAGCCTGCTTCCAGAATTTTCATAATGGCAAGTTTGGAGCCGCTAACGGTGTCAGAACTACCGGAGAACCCATGAATCCTAACGATACCCACCCCCTAGAGGTATGGACTGGGATTAATTTCGGTCTGGGCGCTTTCTTTATTCAAATGGGGATGAAAGAAGAGGCTTTTCAACTCGCCGAAGCCGTGATCACTCAAGTATATCAAAACGGCCTCCAGTTCCGCACCCCAGAAGCTATTACCGCCGCCGGAACTTTCCGCGCTAGTCACTATCTCCGCGCTATGGCAATTTGGGCTATGTATTATCAAATACAACACCCCTAGTTAATTATTCTGGTGCGTCAGCCATCCAACTATTTGTGGCCATCATGATGATTCTATCTGACGCACCCTACCCCCTACCCATGTCTAATCATGATTACTGTGGTCGTCTGACCCACCAAGGGTGTTAATTATTCTGGTGCGTCAGCCATCCAACTATTTTGTGGCGTTATGGTCGAAAGGGAAGTCGCCTTCCCCAACTCCAATTCAAAACCGTGCTTGATACTTTCACATCACACGGCTCCTGATGTGGATACCCCTTTTGACATCGGGAACAGGGTAACAACTTCCTGCTTTGTGACTTCAACTTTTAGAGCTATAGCAAAAAACAGAAAAGTTAGGACGTATAATGGCAAGGATATCTACAGAAGACCCAAAATGCCAGCCCCCTACAGTTACGACCTTAGACAAAAAGTTATTAATGCAATTGAACTAGACGGTATACCCAAAACCGAAGCCAGTCAAGTTTTCCATGTCAGCCGGAACACCATCAATCTCTGGCTGCAAAGAAAAGAACACACCGGCGACTTCCTCCCTAAACCTAATCGCCCACCTGGTCATAGCCACCAAATTACCGACTGGCAGAAATTCCAGGCTTTTGCCCAAGAGCATGGCCACAAAACCTCCGCTCAAATGGCTCAACTTTGC
>NZ_JARPLU010000207.1:0-7045 GCF_032349615.1 Limnospira sp. PMC 1279.21
GAGGTTATTTCAGGCATTGCAGCCTTATTTCACTCCTAAACGTCTCGCACCAATAATTATTATTATAACATATCAATGGCTGTAAACTTGCAAAAAATGAAAGCGTTTGATAAAGCAATTTCTTTTTATGTAAAAGCCATAGAAATAGATTCTTATAACAAACTTCCCTATGCTCAATTGAGACATATACCATTAGCCAAAGAAAATCTAGATATTTTAATTAATTGTTATTTGAACGTGTTAAAACAACAGAATAATTTTCCTGTTGTTTGGAATAATTTAGGAGATTTATTAACCCAAAAAGGTGACATTGAACAAGCAATGACTTGTTACCAAAAAGCCTGTTATTATAAGAATATCTTGTTATTACCTGAGTTACAGGATTTATATCTCAATACAAAAAAAGCAAAGTATCCGGATTTTATTATTGTGGGGGCGGGAAAATGTGGTACTACTTCTCTGTATAAGTATATTTGTAAACATCCACAAGTTCTTGAGGCTAGTACAAAAGAGATCAATTTTTTTAACCTTAATTTTGGTCAAGGGTTAGATTGGTATTTGTCTCATTTTTTGACTACAGAGCATAAAACGGGAGAAGCAAGCCCCAGATACTTTAACAATATTAAGGTAATAGAAAGGATTTCCCACTTTCTACCTAAAGTTAAAATCATTATTCTATTAAGAAATCCTGTTACCAGAAGTATATCATTATATTATCATCAAGTTAGAGCAGGACAAGAAAAAAGAACTTTAGAAGAAGTTATTCAATCAAAAATTGATCTTGTAAACAAAATAAAAAATGATAATAAATTATCGGAAGCAAGTAATTTTGTGGATAGCATCTATGTAAGTTCAATTAGAAAATGGCGAAATAATTTTAGTGACTCACAAATACTTATTTTAAAAACCGAAGATTTAGAAGCCAACCATGACAAAACTATGACTAAAACTTTTGATTTTTTAGGACTCAATAATTACCCACAATCAGCTATTGATGATTATCAGAAAGAAAATGTTGCTCAATATCCCAAAATAAGTCAATCAATTGAAACAAGACTGATTGAATTATATAAGCCGTTTAATGAAATGTTAGAAGCTGAAATAGGTATTAACTGGTAAGTAGGTAAACAAAATTAATTACATACTAGGTTAACCTGAAGCCATTAAAACAACTTGATTTAATATGTGATCGCCTTTTGATTTTGTACTTCGTTTAATTGGAAAATACTATATTGTTTTTTTATTCTTATTTTTTTGATATTATTGAAATTTTATTAGCTAAATCATTAACATTAGCCAAATTTTTGGGTAAACATAAGACATCTGTACAGCCTCTAGGTGATGATTTAATTTCTTCAGTAAATGTAACAAAGTTATTAGCTGTGATAATGTTAAATTTTTGTGGAACAACGGAATTATTAATATCAATGAGAATAAATTTTTCTAGTAAATAATCTCCATATTTTTGTTGGTCAATTTTATAATCTAAAGTCCAAGGCCAAAATTCTAGTACCAAAATACAAAGTTTTGTTTCTATAGTTGTTGTCATACCTTTTAAAACATTGTGTTCATATTCTTCCGTATCAATTTTTATTATTAAAACCTCAGATAAATCGTTATTTTCTTCGATAAAATTGTCTATTGTTTGCGCTTGAATAATTTTGCTATAACTAGCCTTGGAATGTTTGAATAATCTACCAGTAATAGTAGAATTAGGTTGGTAATGATAGAGAACATTACCAGTAACATAAGAGGCTGCTTTTTCGACTAAACAAATAGTATTTTTAAAACCATTAATGTTTATATTTGCTTCTATTAAATGAGTTGTAGGCCCTGGTTCAAAACAAAAAATTTTAGTGTCAATGCCTAACGAGCGACAACATAAAGAAGCTTTTAGAGAAAAAATGCCAATATAGCCACCAATATCAAGTATTGTAAAACTTAGATTTTGATTGGTCAGGTGGTTAATAATAGGTTTCAAATAAAGATTAAGGTCTTTCGAATGTAGATTTTCTTCAAATGATTGAGATGATTCCTTGTAGATAAAATCTTCGGGATTGCTTGCTTTATATGCAGGATTCTGAAATTTTTCGGTTTTGCTGGTAAAAAGTCCCAGACCCTCATAAACATAAAATTCCACTTTTTGTGTAAGGCAAAGTAAGCTATTCAACGATTCCCATAATTGTTGCTGTAGTTTTTCTTGTTCATTTTCAGTGTTATTTGACATTTCCCCTTTTCCTTATTACTTTTATTCACCTGCTAAAGTAATTTAGTCGCTATGTTATTTCTCTACTATATTAGAATTTTGCAAAAATCTTTGATTTATTTATCGAATTATATTTTTTGCATTCCATTTCCATAGTCTCTCAAAGCATGAGCAGAATTTAAAATGTTTTTAATACTGGCTTTACTTAATACTGTTTGATATTTTTCAATTAAAACTCTTCTCGTGGCTTCATATTGATCAAAATCGAATTCTGCCATATCTCTAACGTCATTTAATGTTTTACATTCCAAAAACTGTTCTAAGGATAAATGAGGTAGTGCCATAGTTTCAACAAGTTCCCTTGTTCTTGAGTCATGGTAAATCCATACTGCGGGTGTACCGCTTTGCCAAGCTGCCATGTTTCCGTGCAACCTTAAACCTGTTGAAAAATCAACTCTGGCAGCGTCTTCGAGCCACTGTTCTATACTATAATAAATACGATACTTAACTGCAATAAAAGCCCTAAATTCTTCATCCGTCATATCGGGAGCAAGAGATTTTCTTAAACTAGACTCGTGATGTTCTGGTATTGTTGCTGTTTGATATAGATTTTTTCTGCGACCATACCGAATAAAAGGCTCAACAGATTGCTGAACAAATAGCCCTGCACCTTTATTAGCCCATTGAATCATTTTACGTTCTGCATCGCGTTTTAATGGATTTTTGGGCCATGGTTCATCACCTGTTACGAGAAAACTTTCAATTTCGTTTAAAGTTTTCATTTTCAATTTATTCACAAAATTGGGATCAGTATTTACAAAATTTGAAGGACAGCCTATAACCTCGGTGTTGGTAACTCCAAAACGTTCTAGTAGTCTTTGAGTAAATTCTCCCCTAAGTCCTATTTTTATAGTTCTTTCTTTTAAGAGATCTATCAACCTTAAAATACTGGGATGAAAATCGAATTCTTTCTGATTATAGTCCTTTGCTTGTGCACCTAAACCAAGAAAAACAAGCGGTAGTTCCAACTTGTCCAAAAAGCTCACAAAATCAGTAAAATCTAAATTTTCTTTCAAAAAATTAGCCGATGGTATAACCAGTATCTTACAATTTTCTTGTATTGATTTTAAATCCCAAGGTATATCCTCACCAAGAACATAGTATTCTTCATCCAAAACCTGTGTTACAGCGTACTGAAAAAATAAGTTTCCCGTATTTCCTCCCACTTTCTTAAGTAAATTATCAGTATCCTGATAAGAAAATTTATAAACTGCTCCGCGAGTCCCAATTACACCAACTATTTTTTTCATCTTTTTTCTTATTTTATAAAAAATCAACTATTTTCAAATTTTGGGATATTAGACTTCATTTCTAGCTATCAAGAATAATTAGCGATCGCCTGATTTAGTTGTCCTGCATATTAACTTCCCCCTACCCAACCAATCCGAAATAATTACTCACCACCTTGACAATTCTTTGCGCCGCCTGACCGTCCCCAAAGGGATTAATAGCCGTAGCCATCCTCTCATAAGCAGAGCGATCGCTCAATAACACCGAAGCCACAGACAGCATTTGCTCAGGATTCGTTCCCACCAGTTGAGCCGTCCCAGCATCAACAGCCTCCGGTCTCTCCGTCGTCTCTCGTAATACTAACACAGGCTTACCCAAACTCGGAGCCTCCTCCTGCAATCCTCCAGAATCCGTCATTACCAAGTAACAACCGCCTATAGCCCCCACCAGTTTACCATAATCCAACGGTTCTACCAAGAATATCCGAGGATGATTTCCCAGTAAAGCCGTCAAAGGCTCCCGAACCGTGGGATTGCGATGCAGGGGTAACAGTAGGGCAACATCCGAAAACCGATCTAGAATCTGGAGAAATCCCCTGGCAATATCCTCCAGGTTATCCCAGTTTTCCCGGCGGTGGACTGTCGCCAAAATCACCCGATGGGAGTCCCAGTCCAAACCGGGAATCTCACAAACCGGATTTTCCCTAGCCACAGCCAATAAGGCATCAATCACGGTATTCCCCGTTTGGTGGACTTCTCCGACCACCCCCGAACCCCGCAAATGTTTAACCGCCTGGTCAGTGGGAGCAAAATGCAGTTGAGCGATTTGGGAAATCAAGCGGCGGTTGGCTTCCTCCGGGTAGGGGTTGAACAGGTCATTGGTTCTGAGTCCCGCCTCGACATGACCGACGGGGATTTTCTGATAGAATGCAGCTAGGGCAGCAGCAAAAGCCGTCGTGGTGTCCCCCTGGACTAAAACCAATTGCGGTTGTAACTTGCCAAAAAGTGCCTCCAACCCCTGCAAACTGCGACAGGTAATATCTGTTAAGGTCTGGCGTGGCTGCATGATATCTAAATCCAAGTCAGCCTTGAGGTTGAAAAGTTCCATCACCTGAGTTACCATTTCTTTATGTTGCCCCGTCAGGACTACCTGGGTAGTGAACTGAGGGGATTTTTGGAACTGTTGGATAACGGGAGCGAGTTTAATGGCTTCTGGTCGTGTCCCCAGGGTTATACATATGGGAATAGGTGAGTTTTTATTCATTACTTAATATCATATTGGTCAAAATATTGATATTATTTCAACCTTGGTCATATCTTGCTAATTGGAAACTCAAAAATTGGTTTAATCATGAGAATGATTAAATATTCTCTCTATCATCAAGCTACTACAGTCTTACTAATCAAATTCTGCCAATCTGGTAAATCTGTCAAAAAACCAATATCCCAACTCTGACCATTCTGCACGGAAAACTTTTTAAAGCACCCCACCCAGTCGGCAATAGTCTCGATTCGATAGTAAGGGGTATATTCCCAAGAGCGATTTAAAAAATCAGCCATGTCGGCATACAAGCCCTTATCATAGTGATACCAAGCCAGCCATACGAGAGTATGATAGCGCACAGAACTCTCCATGGCTCGGATGGACTGGGGTAAATCTTGATGAGCAAAAAACTTATCTAGTACCCTCACTACACAATCAGCCTGAGTTTTGGCGTTTCTGGTGGTGTTCCCCCCATACCGACGATAACCCACGGCAACCCGCGGCCACCAAGTCGCCTCACACCCCATCAAGGCTAAACGCAAGACTAAATCGACATCGTGGGATTGTCGCAACTCCCTATCAAAACCCCCCGCCTTTTCTAGGGAATTCTTTGTGACTAATAAGCCACTGGTTTTGACCGGTTTATACCTTAACCAACTCTCTAAGGTGAGTTCGGGAACTTTATGCCAAGGTTCGACATCAATGATTTGATTACGGAGTTCATCGACAATGCGCCATCCGGTCTGGACGATCGCTAAATTAGGCTGTTGGTCAAATAAACTCACCTGTTCTGCTAACTTTTCTGGTAAAAGCCAAAAATCATCGGCATCTAAAAAGGCAATTAACTCCCCCTTGGCTTGGTGAATCCCCAAATTCCGAGCTACAGCAGAACCTTGATTTTCCTGGTGAAAATATCTAATTTTATCCCCTAATGATGCGACTACCTCGGAGGTTCCATCTGTGGAACCATCATCAACAACTATGATTTCATAGTCTTGATAGGTTTGGCTTAAAACACTTTCGATCGCTTCCCCTAAAAAGCGATCGCCATTATAAACGGGAATAATTACACTGACCCTCGGATGTTGATTCAGATTCCGCCTCCTAGTGACTCACAATTAGACTGCAATTATAACACAGGCAACAGGCCAGTTATCCTTCTATACAGGTTGTTCAGAAATCGTGCTAAACATTACCCTCACCCTAAATCTGGATCCCAGGTGGACAGAGGGACTTTGACAGCCTATTGCATAATTACTGAAAAGGTTGTAAGCGATCGCCTAGGGTCTGCCTAGCACATATCCCCTATCGCCGCCAGACAACAAATAGGAACTGCCGACAATTTTTGAGAGAATGCGATCGCCGCCGAGGGGATAGCGGTTTCTTTTTCATGAAATCATGTAATTTTCATCAGCTTAACTGATGATTTGGATACCAGTTATCATCCAATAATTGTTCAAAATTATAAGGGCAATTAGCCGGAAATATACTTTTAGATAAACCCGTTTTTTTGCTTACGAAACTTACCGCGACATGATAGATAGAGTCCAATTGGAGAATCAGCTTATTTTGCAAACTCGCGGTCAGTTCATGAATCAAATCATCTCGAAACGCAATTATTTCTGATTGCCAATGCCGACAGTTGCGCTCGTATTCTTGCTCCCAGTATTCCCATAACAGAAGATGGATGATGATTTGTCGCAACCGAATTCTGGCTTGATTAAATTGACTCCTACCCCAACTTTCCAACTCCTCAATTAAGCCGTCTAAATCCAAATGTCGGAAGTCTTCTGCTTTCAACAATTCGACGGTTTTTTGCAACCATAAATAACTGTCGGTTTGATACAAGTCTTGCAGTTGATTGTTGAGGGCATTTTTCATATTGTTTCCCCATATCCGAATGGTCGCCCTTGATTGGCGATCGCATCCTTAATGTGAAATCATGTTACCATAAGATTGACAACATAGCGCCGACCGGAGCGCAGGTTTCAACAGGCACCGATGCCCGTGCTACCATGGGAGGCATTGGCATGGTGAAAAAGCGATCGCCTTACCCCACCCTGGAATTATAACACAGGCAACAAGCCAGTTCTACTTCTATAAGCGATCGCCATCAATCCCCGCTTCCCGCAACAACATCTCCAACCTTTTAGTCTTTCGGCGCTCCTCTTCCAACTCGGCGGTCACTTGTTCGGCTCGCGAGCGCTCCTCTTCCAACTCGGCGGTCACTTGTTCGGCTCGCGAGCGCTCCTGTTGTAATTGTTGCTCGATTTCCAGGGGAGAAGG
>NZ_JARPLU010000208.1:0-7032 GCF_032349615.1 Limnospira sp. PMC 1279.21
TAAAAGCTTTGCGGGATACCGCCTCTGTTACCTTAACGGGTAATAGTGCTATCGTCGCATTGTCCGGGAACAACCGGAAAAATGTCGCGTAAATGTATCAGATTTAGATAATGGTCAATTTAGGATTGAACTGGAGCAGCCTACTAGGGATTGTCCTAGCCGTGGCTGGTGCCGCGCTATATTTTCTCCGTTCGTGGAAGCCGAAGTTAGCTCGTGATCATGATATTTTCTTCGCTGCAGTTGGTTTACTCTGTGGCGGGATTCTTCTGTTTCAGGGATGGAGACTTGACCCGATTCTGGCTTTTGGTCAGTTTATGTTAACTGGGACTGCTATTTTCTTTGCAGTCGAAAGTATTAAACTACGGGGAGTCGCGACAACTAAGGCTAAGGAACGAGCATCTTTTGTCGATGACGATCGCTATGTAAGTGATGTTTATCAGGTAGATGCAGAACTAGATGAAATCGAACCCGTCGAAGAGTACGCCCCCATGGCTCGTCAAATTCGCGGAAGCCGAGATTCTCGCCCCTCCAAATCCGATATGTATGATACAGAATCGGAGCGTCGTCGCCCAAGTAGTCGTCGCAGTAGTAGCGCCGTCAATAGTTCCGTAGAACGTAGCAGATCGCGCCCCAGAACTGCGCCCGACCGTAGCAGCAGACCCAGATCAGACGGCTGGGAATCTGACCTAGAAACCGATAGTCGCCCGAGTCGGACTCGCAGCAGTAGACCTGCATCAGTAGACCGCAGCGGCGCTGAGAGTGTGGGATACTCCTACTCAGATACAGATGAACCATCACCCCCCAGAAGTCGGTCTTCTCGGTCTTCCAGAGCCGCCAATCGACCAGACCGGAGGGATGTGGCGACCACCGACTATGTAGAGTATCGTCCAGTAGACTACTCAGATGATGATTACAACCGCTCTGGGGAATACTAGGATTTTCCAATACTCTAAAAGCCGACTGTGGGGAAAAATATTTCCCTGGCGGCGGAGTCAGGGGACTGGTAGGGCGAAATTCGTCCTGGCGGTTTTATTGCTGTTTCAGGCGCTCATGGTGGGCTGTAGTTCAGTAGCCATCAATTCTTCTATGGTTGATGGTGCTATCAATAGCATAGCCACCGATGAGCAACCCGCATTAAGTGGAAACGGTCGTTTTTTGGCATTTGTGTCTAACCGAGAAGGTCAAAATCAATTGTTCCTGTATGACCTGCGGCGACGTAGCTATAGAACCTTGCTAGAATTGAGGCGATCGCTAACAGTAATGGAAAGCCCCAGTCTAAGTTATACCGGGCGTTATATAGTTTATAGCGCCAATGACTCAGGCCGTGCTGATATATACTTATACGATCGCCTTACCTACCGATTAGAAATGCTCACCCGTGGATATCGAGGTGCTGTCAGACATCCTCACATCAGCCCTAATGGTCGTTATATCAGCTTTGAGGGATCTAGGCGAGGTCAGTGGGATATTGAAATTATCGATCGCGGTCCGAATATTGAACTCGACACAGAAACCTCTTTGTCTGAATCATGATCAACCCATATTACCAACGTCTATTTATAATCGGATTATTAGTAATTTGTGTGGGAATGGTTAGCGGTTGTGGTGGCTATCCCCGACTGTTAAATTTACCCCCCGACCCTAGCGGAAACAGTGTAAACTCTCCCAGTTCTGAGATGAACCCCCAGATATCTTCTGATTATCTAGTTTTCGCATCCGATCGCCAAGGTCGTCAAGACATCTATCTTTATGATCGCCAACAAGCCGAATTTATCGATCTACCCGGCTTAAATTCCATAGATGCGATCGCCTCAGAACCCGCCATTTCCAGCGACGGCAATTATATTGTTTTCAATTCTACCCGTGGCGGACAATCAGATATTTATTTATATAACCGAAACACCCGCCAACTCAGAAACCTGACCGACAGCCTCAACGCTCAAGTACGCCATCCCACCATTAACGCTGATGCCAGTGTAATTGCTTTCGAGTCTAGTCTCAATGGGCAGTGGGATATTGTCGTGTATAACCGATACGGTCAAGCCCTAAATATACCCTAAACTCCCGGTAGAGTTTCCGGGTTTTGGGTAGAGTATGTCAAACTAGAAGGTAGTGGTAATTTTCCCCCAAGTAGCGATCGCTCTAAATTTTGTTCCCCCAGAAAAATCCAATCAATAGCATAACCCCCACCCTAGTTGACAGCCAAATACCTGATCAGGGAAACAGTCATGATGAACCAGCATATATTCTTAAATATTATAACATCTGGATTTTTAACTCTTAGCACCAGCCTAGGTCTGAATATAGCCCCAGCTAGTGCCATTTCCCCCATCACCGAACCAGAGTCCTCTCCTATTCTCATCGCTTCCGATATCGAGGAACAAACGAATATCCGGGTTTATGAAACAGCCAGTCCTGCTGTAGTTTCCATCAACACAGATAAAGCTAATGGTAGCGGTGCAATTATCAGCGCAGATGGTATGGTGCTTACCAACGCCCATGTTGTCTCCCAAGGCGGTGAGGTAGAGGTAACACTTGCCGATGGTCGTAAAATGGTTGCCGATGTAGTTGCTTATGGCGAGAATGGGCTAGATTTGGCTTTGCTGAGGATTCGCAATGCTAGAAATTTGCCGACCATTCCCATTGCTAGACCCGGTTCCGTCAGAGTAGGACAAAGGGCCTTTGCCATTGGTAATCCCTTCGGTCAATTCCAAAATACCTTTACCGTCGGCATTGTCAGCCGCATTGACCAGGAACGGAATTTAATTCAGACTGATGCTGCTATCAACCCAGGTAACTCTGGCGGACCCCTGCTGAATAGTCAAGGGGAATTAATTGGCGTGAATACCGCCATTTTTACTAGAGGTCGTGGAGGTGGCAATATTGGCATTGGTTTTGCCATTTCCGTAGACAATGTACCCCCATTTTTGCAAGCCGCCAAAGAAGGACGCGCCCCCCGCACCGCCCAGCAACAGCGTCCGATTATGTTTAACAATCAGGATGCCAAACACTTATCATTAGACGGTCAGGAGGTTAGGGGAGTTCTAGCAGAAGGTGCTAATGTTCTACCCGTTGATAACAGTTTTTACAATCTTTATACTTTTGATGGGCAGCGAGGTCAGCGGGTAATCATCGACATGATGAGTGATGATTTCGACTCCTATTTGATTCTACTCGATATTGATGGCAATGAATTGGCTCAGGATGATGATGGGGGCGATAATACCAATGCCCGCATTGAGGTGACATTACCTGCCACTGGCACTTATACCCTGCTGGCTAACTCCTACCAGGCTGGAGAAACCGGAAACTATCGATTAAGGTTGCGGACCGTTGCAGGCGATCGCCGTTCCGAGTTACCCTCTTCTTCTGATGATGTCATTTTGCGTCAATCGGGAATGTTAGACCCTAACAGCGCTTCTGTACTTCCTTCTGATGGTAGTCTTTACCGTGAGTATAGTTTTGATGGAGAGGCCGGTCAATCGGTGAGAATTGATCTAACCAGTTCTGATTTTGATACTTATTTGGCGCTGTTTGGTCCCAATGGTCGCCTGGTTGGTGAAAATGATGATATCAGTAATGCCGATACCAATTCCCGCCTGACCGTGACTCTCCCTGCTACTGGTCCTTATCGAGTCGTGGTTAACGCTTTTGATAGTACCGGTCGTGGTCAGTACCTGCTGACAGTTCGTGAAGTTTCTATATAAGGTTTGATGCTGAGGAAACTGTTTCTGTTGGTGGTTGGTCAATCTAATTTGTTGTTTGAGGTCTTTTATGCTTATTAAAGTTTTCGCGGCTACAGCCACCAGTCTATTCGCACTTCTGCCCATTTCGATTCTACTGCCTTTTTCTTCTGCGATCGCCTCAGAGTCTTCTTTCGCTCCCTCAGAGTCTTCTTTCGCTCCCTCAGAGTCTTCTTTCGCTCAAGGTATGGAACCTGATGCCGTTGATATCCCCCTCCCGGAGTCGGAGTCTTTACCCCAGCAAGATACAGAACCTGTCGTGGGAGAAATTATTTTGTTGGAAGAGGGGGAACTGAGAGATGGCGATCCAGTTTTGCCCACTGATGGTAGTTTATTCCATCAACATACTTTCTTTGGGGAGGCTGGGAAAAGGGTTAAGATTCTCCTGGAAAGTTCTGAGTTTGACACCTATTTAGCATTGTTTAATCCCCAAGATGAACTGCTGGAAGAAAATGATGATATTGATGAAACTAACACCAATTCACGCATCATTATTACCTTACCGGAAACGGGAACCTATCGGGTGATTGTCAACTCCTATGATGCTACTGGACGTGGTCGTTATCAGTTGCGGGTCAGTGAAGTTGAATAAAATCCCATTAATCCCCGGTTGAATAGCACTTAAACCCTAGGGGGGTATTTCCTCCCCTGGTGGCAGAGTTTTTTGGTAGCCTAAAAAAACCGCCATATTTCCTCGGTAATCAGTTGATAAATTCGTCCTCACGCATGACAAAACCTGGGAACATTTGCGCGATGATATTTCCCAGTTCATATTCAACTTTTCGCTTTCCCCCCACCGAGACGATCGCCAAATAAGCTACTTGGGAACGGTTCACCCGCATTCCCACCCGCCATTTTTCTGAGGTGGCGCTGATTGGGAGTTTGACCGTATCCGGTAAAACCTTTTTAAAAATTGGTCCCTTGGATTGGGGAATCACCCCTAATATCACCTCTGGGGTGTCGTGGAATGCTTCCAGAGGGGGGATATTCGCCAAGCATACCGAGGCGAGGTCGTCTAAATTTGTGCCTCCTTCAATGATGGGAATAAATGTTTTTTCTACTTCCATAGAAGCCGTGATTATATCCACCACAATACCGATAGTGTGGATGTAGGTTTCGCTGGGTTGGACTAAACCATTGGCGATTAAACAAGCACCGTAGGAAATGGCAAAGGCACTCTGAATCAGGTTAAAATCATTATCAACTCGGGGGTCTGTCTCGGTTATTTTTAGGGCATCTAGGATGGTTTTTTGCACTAGGTAAAACTGACAAAATCCCCCCACTAAAAAAATGCGATCGCATTCTTGCTGATGTTTAGCCATCCACTGATTTACCCGTTCTAATACTCGGCAAATTCCCTCCGCGATCGGCTGGAAGGCTTGGTAAACTTGCTCGTTGGTGATGGTATAGCCACTAGAAAAGCTATAGAGCGTGGCTTCTGCGAGGTCTGAAGGGCTTTTGCAGTAGTTTTTGAGTTTTCTGGTGTATCGGTCATGCCCCTCGATTTTGACCGTTTCAAAGCTCTGTAGGAGGTGCATAAATTCCTGGCTGTGGAGGTCGGGTTCTGTGCCGTTTTTTTGTTGGTAGGCTTGGATAACACAACGGCGATCGAAGGCTACCCCCGCTGAGTCTAAACCGCGATCGCCTTCTCCGTCGAAGTACAAAACCTCAACCTTTTTGTCTCCATAAACGCGGCACAAACTGACATCAAAAGTTCCCCCACCCATATCGCAAACCAGCAGATTACCTTGGAAAGGTTCCTGATTTTCCCGTTGGTGTCGGCGTTGGGTTTCCCAGGCGTAATAGGCGGCGGCTGCGACCGGTTCACTCACCAGTTGAATCAGTTGTTCTTCTAGTCCCAAATTCTGGGCAATTAAAGTTTGCAGGTTTTCCCGTCCCCGGTTGTAGATATCTCGCTGCCAAATTTCCGGCACCGACACCACCAAACCCTCGATTTCCCCCTGTTGGCGGCGGAAGCTGTAGGTATTTTCTGGGGAGAGGAGGAGTTGTCGCAGGTAGTCCGTGGTAACGGTGATGGGGGTATGTTGGGATGAGTAATTATTGGCAAAGTTGTCGGTTAGCGGCAAGTCCATTTTAAAGTTACCGTAACTTTCTAGTTGCGGGTCGTTGGCTGCTGCTTGTCTAGCGGCTTTTCCGATGTCGATATAGCCGTCGTCTTCGTAGGCGATGAAGGAGGGAATTGATTGTTGTTCGCCATATTTAAAGGCGACCGGTTCGCCGTTTTCCAGGTAGGATATAGTGGAGTTGGTGGTGCCGAAGTCGAGACCGATTTTATATGATGCCATCGCGGGTTTTTGACTGTGGATGCAGGGCTATTCATATTATAGATGCGATCGGCTTCAGAAACCCAGTTACTACGGACATCTTTCCGTATTTACCCATAACCCTGATAGAAACGGGGTTTCTTCACTCAGTGGGAAAAATACATCTCCCCGACAGATGAAACTTCCTGGGAATATCCCGGATATAGAAAGTTATCAGGTTGCAGAAGTCCCCCAAAAGTTGGTCAAAGCCACCCCATAAGGAAAAAGCCGATGTTTCTGTGAAAAAGTTGCCCATAACAAGAACTTGACAACTGCCTGAAGTGGTTATATGCTACAAGTTACAAGTCTGTGCGCGAGAGAAGATGTTTCAAGCAATTATTCATGTCCCACCCGTCCAAAGTAACACGTCGGACGCTCGCGGGTAGGTAGGGTAGATGGCCGCGGGGAGCCGCCGCCGCCGAAAACGTGCAATCAGACCATGATGATAGATACGACCCATTCACTCGCCATCCCACCTCGTCACAATACCGCTCTATGATTGTAGCACCTGGATAGCTTCCATCAGGCTTACCTCCACAATTGATGTAAATTTGCTTCTGGACACTAAACCCGAAGCGTCCGTTGCTGTGTTTGACCCAAAGACCATCGATGATTCGCAAATCCTCGCAGGGAAAGTTTTTGATATCATCGTCGTCTAAATATTCCCGTTGGGTTTTTCCCGCCACCGCTAACATCATCTTAGCCGTTTCTTCGTCGGCAGCTTTCCAGTTACCTGATTTCAATAATCTGTTGAGTTGGCTATAATCAAAACCAGAAGAAGACAGGATGCGAGTATCTGGCACTGGTTTTGAAATCTGCTTAGGTTGAGATGCGATCGCTTTTCTCTGGGATTCTAGCCGTGATTGGGATTGAGATGCGATCGCTTCATTCTGGGATTGGAGTTGAGATGCGATCGCTTCATTCTGGGATTGGAGTTGAGATGCGATCGCTTCATTCTGGGATTT
>NZ_JARPLU010000209.1:0-4019 GCF_032349615.1 Limnospira sp. PMC 1279.21
TGCTATCGTCGCATTGTCAGGCAATAGCCGGATAAATGTCGCGTAAATGTATCAGACCCTCTCCCTATGCCAGTGTTTTGCCCAGGGGATACTCCTGGCCGCGTGCTGTTTAAAAACTTATTATTGTTTGATAATAATATGGCTTATGATCGGAGATAGCAAAGTGCGCGGAAAATGGGTTATAGGGTGGAAACTTGGGATTGTTACCTATTACCTATTCAAATCTTGCATCAAGTGTTAAACGCGCCCTTAAAGCCTTGGTCTGATTGAGTAGAGAGGTGCACTGAAAATGACCCCAGAACCATCTGTACAATCTGAGTTGACAGGTAAACATGGAAATCTCATGAATGAATGCCAACAACTTCAAGAATTAATGGCGGGGATTTCTGGGGTATTTTATCAATATCTATTGTCTGCTGATGGTAGTGAAAAATATACCTATATTATTGGCAATTTTAGAGATATTTATGGGGTAGAATTAGATGATTTTTGCATCAATTCGGACAACATTTTTGGATTAAAAAAAAAGGGCGATCGCCAAAATTTTTATAAGTCTATTTATGATTGTGCAGCCAGTTTAAAAACTTGGTCTAGACATTGGCAATATACCACCCCAGATGGCCAATGGAAATTGCTATATGCCAGTGCCAAGCCCGAGAGAAAACCTAATCACGATATTGTCTTGAATGGCTTTATTTTTGATACGGAAATGGCTGGGGACTATCATGATGGTAATAATCCCGCAAAATTGCCAGCTATTATTACCTCGAAATTTACTCATATTTTCAATTTCAGACAGCACAGGTTACTGGCTTCTCTACAAAAACGTTTAGCTGAATGGTGGCATCATAGAAATCAAATCGATCACCTATTTAACCATACCGTTGACCTGGTGGCAATTCTCAACCTGGAAGGTAACTTTAAGTTTCTTAATTCCGCCTGGGAAATTAGCTTAGGCTATGATTTTAATGAACTGATAGATAGTTCTTTTATGAGTTTGGTATATGAGCCAGACCAAACCATAACTTTTCAGGAATTTAATGCTATACATTATGGCAAAACTCGTCAGTTTGAAAATCGACTTTTATCTAAAGATGGCTCCTATCAATGGTGGTCCTGGACTTTTGTGCCTGTGTTCGAGTCGGGGTCTATTTATGGAGTAGGTAGAGATATTACTGAACAAAAAGCGATCGCCGATAATTTCAAGGCTGTTGAAGATAAGTTCCGAAGGATTATCGATTTTACCTATGATTGGGAATATTGGATTAATCCTCAACAGGAAATTGTATATGTTTCTCCCTCCTGTGAACGCATAACTGGCTACTCGGTCAAGGAGTTTATGCAAGACCCTAGCCTATTGGCAAAAATTATTCATCCTGAAGATCGCGATCGCATAATTCCTTATTTATATGAAAATGTCTGCGATCGTAATAACCAGGAAATAGATTTTCGTATGATCACCCGCGATCAACAAGTGCGTTGGATTGGTCATAACTATCAGCCTATCTATGATGCAGCCGGACAGTATCAGGGAAAACGGGTTAGTAACCGAGATATTACTCAACGTAAACAGAAAGAAACTGAAGCCTTGCGAGTAGCTGAAAACCTGGAAATGGCGCAGCGTATTGCTCATATAGGTAATTGGGAATATGATGTTGTTACTCAAAAAATTACTTGTTCTGATGAATTTTTGCAGATTTTGGGTTTGGTCAAAGACCAAGATTGTTTAACCTTTGAGGAATTACTAAAACTTATTCATCCTGACGATCGCGACAATTGGCTAAACCAAGTTGAGAGAGCTTTAGCTACCGGAAAATCCTACGAAATTGACCACCGTATTGTTAGACCTGATGGCATTCGTTATATTCAAGGTCGCGGGGAGGCGGTTCGTAACCAAGTCGGACAGGTACTGCGCCTATTTGAAATTGCTATGGATATTACCGATCGCAAAAACTCTGAGCAAATTTTGCGCGATCGTGAGCAGTTCCTCTCTAGTATTTATGATGGAATTGAACAAGCAATTTTTGTCGTTGATGTTACCCAAGATGGAGACTTTCAGTTTGTGGGATGGAACCCCGCATCCGAAAAAATTACTGGCATCAAATCTAGGGATATTATCGGTAAAAAACCCGAAGATATGTTTTTAGATGAATATGCTAAAGCTATCCGCTGTCACTATGAAACTTGTTGGCTGAAAAAGTCATCATTACAGTATGAGGAATATTTGAATTTTGGTCAAAATAAATTTTTTTTTCTCACTACTCTTAATCCTATTATAGACGATTCGGGAAGAGTTAACCGAATTATTGGCACAGCTTTTGATATTAGCAGCCTTAAAAAAACTGAGGAAAATTTAAGAATTTCCGAAGCACAACTGCGAGAACTAGCAGAAAGAGAAGCACTCGAAAATTGTCTATCTGGGTTGATTCGTAACTCCCTGGATACAGATACTATTTTGGCAACTGCTGTCGCTGAAATTAGGCGTGTATTAAATATAGATCGCACCTATTTTGTCTGGTATAGAAGCGACTTAGATACCCCTGAATGGGAAGTTCGCAAAGAAGCCAAAATTGACTCTCTCACGAGTATTTCTGAACTTTACCCCGGCGATGCTTTGCGTCCAGTTAGCAAATATATCCGATCTGGAGAAATGATGCGAATTGATGATATTGCCACCTGTCCGACTCCCACTATTCGCAATTTCTTTTTGGTGTTAGAATGCCGTTCTGTTTTGATTTTACCCATTCAGACACAACAAGACACTAAAGGAGCTTTAGTCCTAGCACATTGTCAGGATATCCATAATTGGACTCATTCAGAAGTCGCGCTATTAGAAGCGATCGCTAATCAATTAGTCATTGCTCTGAACCAAGCAGAACTCTACGCCGCCACCCAGGAAGCCGCCAGAGTAGCACAAGCGCAAACTGAAACCCTAGAAGCTACATTAAACCAACTTCAACAAGCACAAGTTCAATTAGTGCAATCCGAAAAAATGTCTAGCCTAGGGCAAATGGTAGCAGGTTTGGCTCATGAAATCAACAACCCAGTCAGCTTTATTTACGGCAATATTACCCATGCTAAAGAATATACCAGAGATTTATTAGGACTAATTGAACTATATCAAAAGCATTGCCCCCAAGCACACCCGGAAATCACCGAAGAAATAGAAACTATTGATTTTCAATTTTTAATAGAAGATTTGCCGCGTCTATTTAAATCAATGACTTTGGGAGCAGATCGGATTCGAGATATTATTAAATCCCTGCGAACTTTTGCGAGGCTGGATGAATCGGAAGTTAAATATATTAACCTACATGAAAACCTCGACAGTACCTTGATGATTCTTGATAATCGTCTGAAAGAAAAACCATTACATCCCGCGATTCAAGTCCATAAACAATATGGAGATATTCCCCAGATTGAATGTTGTGCTGGACAGCTTAATCAGGTGTTTCTCAACCTAATCAATAATGCTATTGATGCTATTTGCGATCGCTACAAAAAACAGACCCAGGAACAAATTATCAACGAGCCAGGTATGATTTGGATCAGCACCATGCTAACCGAGCAAAAAACCGTCCAAATTCGCATTGCTGATAACGGTATTGGTATCAGTCAGGAAATCATCTCCAAAGTCTTTGACCCTTTCTACACCACCAAACCCGTGGGTTCAGGAACAGGTTTAGGACTATCCACCAGCTATCAAATTATCGTCGAAAAACACGGAGGAACCCTGCGTTGTGTTTCCCAAGAGTCTGTGGGAAGCGAGTTTGTTATTGAAATACCCCTAAAACTTCCCCAAAACTCTTCCTCAACTTCATGATCACTCCGACTTTGTAGGTTGGGTGAAACCAAGTGTAACCCAACTAAAGACTTGGTAGAGACTTTGTAGGTTGGGTGAAACCAAGTGTAACCCAACTAAAGACTTTGTAGGTTGGGTGAAACCAAGTGTAACCTAACCAGAGACTTTGTAGGTTGGGTGAAACCAAGTGTAACCCAACTAAAGACTTGGTAGAGAC
>NZ_JARPLU010000209.1:4029-6931 GCF_032349615.1 Limnospira sp. PMC 1279.21
TTTGTAGGTTGGGTGAAACCAAGTGTAACCCAACCAGAGTCAGCAAAGCGATCGGCTAAATTCCCCAAAAAATAGCAGCAGATTATCTATCACCATCCATCAACTCTGCTGCTACCCCCCAAATTAATTAATCAGTGGTGACAATTGCAACCCTTATGACCGCAACCATCCCCATTAGGATGGCCATTAGCACAGGCTTCGCTACAGTAATATTGGCCATTTTTGGCGATCGCTTTTGTCGTATCCACAATACACAGACAGGACTCGCAGGCGCATTTCATTTGAGTTACCGTGGTCATCAGAACTTCTCCTCAAGATATAATAGACTTATGCTTGAACAAGCTTTCATAGTAACTACTATAACATCTGAACAGACTTTCAGATATATGTATCTGGAAGTTTAATAATTTCTTTAGAATTGAGATTAATCCCCCACAGTCAAACCCCCACATCACAATATGTCTGACACCCTTGATAGCAATCCCCATCACCACGACCACCAGCCCCTCGCCCCAGAGAAAATTTTGAGCATGGAAAAGGCCCAACGGATGGCAGAATTTTTTAGTACCCTAGGAGACCCCAACCGCTGGCGTATCTTGTCAGCACTAGCCCTGAAAGAAATGCGTGTGCGAGACCTAGCCGCCGCCGTTGACATGACCGAATCCGCCGTATCCCACCAACTGAGAATTCTGAGGACCATGCGCTTTGTCAGTTATCAGAAAAGGGGACGCAATGTAGTCTATGGTCTCAAAGACCATCATATTTTCAACCTTTATCGGGATGTATCCGAACATCTCGATGAACCCGAAGATCACCCGTGAAAATCAACCGCCAATTCTGTTTCCGGAGGACCACCAATTTATAAAACCGCAATTTTACCATACAAGCGAAAAATATGCAATAACTTTCACAAAAAGCCAGCAATTCTCATTATGGAAATTTTGCCCCAGCTTATTGAGAATCATCTCAAGAGCGATTCTTGAAAGCCCCATTCTTTCGTTCAAGATTGGGCATCATCGGGCATCTTGGACAGGATGCGGGTCAAAATGAGAATTGCTGACAAAAAGCCATCCTCGGCTACCTTAAAGAATGGGGCTTTGTACCCCATTTTTTGATAAAATGGCTAGGAGTGTGACAGGTTCGGGAATATAAACTCCACCTCTGGCTAGGAGTGTGGGAGTAATTGGTCTGAACAATTTAGCAATTTTGCTTTAAAAATCGCCGAAACTGATCAATCTGTCACAGTTTTTGGGTGAACAGCTCAGTATTGTTAAGGGAGAAATAACGAATGTACAGTCCAACTGGAACTGGTGTTGCTATGAGGACAGGAGCGGCGGGCCGTATCTTTGTCTTTGAAGTCGAAGGGATGCGTCAGGGACAGAACACTGACAACTTTAACTATCCCATTCGTCGCAGTGGCACAGTCTACCTCACCGTTCCCTACGAACGCATGAACCAGGAGATGCGTCGCCTATCTAAAATGGGGGCCAAGATTGTCAATATCTACCCTGCTGGCGAAACCCCTCCGGTTCGGACTCAAGCGGCACCAGAAAATGGACAACAGAGCCAATCATCTGGAACCCAAACCCCTACTATGACTCAAGCGAAAGCCAAAACAGATATTCCTGTTAACATTTACAAGCCCAAAAATCCATATATCGGCAAATGCCTGTCTAACGAAGAGTTAGTTAGGGAAGGTGGAACCGGGACTGTTCGCCATTTGATTTTTGATATCAGTGGCGGCGACTTGCGCTATCTCGAAGGTCAGAGTATTGGTATTATTCCGCCAGGAACTGACAACAATGGCAAACCCCATAAACTCAGGCTGTATTCGATCGCCTCTACCCGTCATGGCGACCATGTAGATGATAAAACAGTTTCCCTATGTGTTCGTCAGTTGGAATATAAACACCCAGAAACCGGGGAAACCGTCTATGGAGTTTGCTCAACTTATCTGTGCAACCTGGAAGCTGGGGCTGATGTGGCTATTACTGGCCCGGTCGGTAAAGAAATGCTGCTCCCAGAGGATGAGGATGCCACTATCATTATGATGGCAACGGGTACGGGAATTGCGCCTTTCCGGGCATTCCTGTGGCGGATGTTTAAGGAACAGCACGAAGATTACAAGTTCAAAGGCTTGGCTTGGCTGTTCTTTGGCATTCCTTACAGCCCCAACATCCTCTATCAACAGGAACTTGAAGAATTACAGCAACAGTTCCCTGAAAACTTCCGCCTGACATTAGCCATTAGTCGGGAACAACAAAACCCAGAAGGTGGCAAAATGTATATCCAGGATCGGATTAAGGAAAATGCCGATCAGTTATGGGAATTGATCCAAAAACCCAACACCCATACTTATATTTGCGGTCTCAAAGGTATGGAAGGCGGCATTGATGAGGGAATGTCGGCCGCAGCAGGTAAGTTTGATGTTGACTGGTCTGATTATCAGAAGCAACTCAAGAAAAAGCACCGTTGGCACGTTGAAACCTACTAGGACATCAACTTAACCATTTGACTGGCGGGCGTGGCTCTTGAGTCGCGCCCTTTTTGTGGCTGGATTGGACTGATTGGACTGCTCTCGGCAATTATCATCAAAAAATCGCGATCGCTCCTCGAAACCTCAGAGACAAGGCAGCCCAGAGACAAGGCCTGCCTTGTGGGAATCTTAGTCAATCAGTTGATTTCCGCGTTTGTACTGCTGATAGGCTGCAAAGAATAGTCCCGCTAATGTCACCAGGATTAAGCCTAAGACGATCCCCGAAAGTAATGGTTCAATCACGTTGAAACTCCTTGATGTTAAGTTTTGATCGTTATGGTCGAAAGGGAAGTCGCCTTCCCCAACTCCAATTCCAAACCGTACTTGAGACTTTCACCTCATACGGCTCCTGATGTAGATACCCTA
>NZ_JARPLU010000021.1:0-44688 GCF_032349615.1 Limnospira sp. PMC 1279.21
TAGGTTGTGTGAACCCAACAGGAGTAGGTTGTGTGAACCCAACAGGAGTAGGTTGTGTGAACCCAACAGGAGTAGGTTGGGTGCAACCCAACAGGGGTAGGTTGTGTGCAACCCAACAGAGAGTAGTGCAACCCAACAGAGGGTAGGTTGGGTGCAACCCAACATGGGGTAGGTTGGGTGCAACCCAACAGAGGGTAGGTTGGGTGCAACCCAACAGAGAGTAGTGCAACCCAACATGGGGTAGGTTGGGTGCAACCCAACAGAGAGTAGGTTGGGTGCAACACGACATCGGGTAAAGTTGGGTTTCGCTGCGCTTCACCCAACCTACAACTACAATTATGGTATAATCGCGCAGAACCCCAATGATCTAAGTTTGAGGAGTTACCAATACTAATGTGTGGAATTGTTGGTTATATCGGCACTCAAATCGCTACAGACGTTCTCATGTCTGGGCTGGAAAAACTGGAGTATCGGGGTTATGACTCGGCTGGACTCGCTACGGTCTGGGAAGGTCAAATTAATTATCTTCGGGCTAAGGGTAAACTCTATAATCTACGCGATAAGTTAAGCCAGGTGGAAATGCCAGCCCAAATTGGTATTGGTCACACCCGCTGGGCTACCCATGGGAAACCAGAAGAATATAACGCTCACCCACAATTGGACCCCTATGGACGGGTGGCGGTGGTTCAAAATGGCATTATTGAAAATTATCGGGAACTGCGGGAAGAGTTGAAGGGAAAGGGATATGAGTTTAAATCTGATACCGATACGGAGGTAATTCCTCATCTGATTTCTGAGTTTTTATCACATCTATCTAAGCCGGAACCGGGTTCCCCTTCGGTTTTTTTTGAGGCGGTGCGTCTCGCGGTTAAGCGTTTGGATGGGGCTTTTGCGATCGCTGTTTTATGTGCAGACTATCCCAATGAGTTAATTGTTGCCCGCCAACAAGCACCCCTTTCTATTGGCTTAGGACAAGGGGAATTTTTCTGCGCTTCTGATACTCCCGCTTTAGTTCCCTATACCCAAGCTGTTGTCAGTTTAGATAACGGCGAAATGGCTCGGTTGACTCCTTTGGGGGTTGAGGTTTACAGTTTTGACGGGGAACGTCTTAATAAAAAGCCCCGTATTCTCAACTGGAGTCCGACTCTGGTAGAAAAGCAAGTCTTTAAGCATTTTATGCTCAAAGAAATTCACGAACAACCAGGGGTCGTGCGAGACTGTCTCAATGCCTATATTCATGATGATTGGCAGGTTCCAGAAACTAGCAAAACTTCCAAATCTGCGACTGTTAATAAGAGTTTATCTCCGATTAATTTGAACCTCCCTAATGCTTTATGTGAGGGTGTGGAACAGGTGCAAATATTGGCTTGTGGTACCAGTTGGCACGCCAGTTTGGTGGGGAAATATCTATTAGAACAGTTGGCGGATTTACCAACAACAGTTCAATATGCTTCCGAGGCTCGTTATTCCCCGATTCCACTGCGACCTAATACGATGACTATTGGGGTTACTCAGTCGGGAGAAACTGCTGATACTTTGGCGGCGTTGGCTATGGAACAGCAACGCAGAATTAATGCTGGGGCGGCGTTTGCTCCCCGTTTATTAGGGATTACTAATCGCCCGGAAAGTTCTTTGGGGCAAATGGTTCCACATTTGATTGATACTAGGGCGGGTATTGAAATTGGGGTGGCGGCTACTAAGACTTTTTTGGCTCAATTGATAGCCTTTTATTTGTTGGCTTTGGATTTGGCTTGGCGACGGCAGACTATATCGGTATCTCGCCTTGAGGAAATTATTAAGGGTTTGCGACAAATTCCTTCTCAAATTGAGTTGATTCTGAGCAGTCATGAACAGGATATTGGGGAACTTTCCCATGATTTTAGTGATACTCAGGATTTTATTTTCTTGGGTCGGGGAATTAATTTTCCCATCGCTTTGGAGGGTGCTTTAAAACTCAAGGAAATTAGCTACATTCACGCGGAAGGATATCCGGCGGGAGAGATGAAACACGGTCCGATCGCCCTGTTGGATGATAAGGTTCCGGTAGTGGCGATCGCAATGCCTGGTATGGTTTATGAAAAGGTGATTTCTAATGCTCAGGAAGCTAAAGCCAGGGATGCTAGATTAATTGGAGTGACACCCAAAACCAGCGGCGAGTCAGCCGAGATTTTTGATGATTTATTATCAGTCCCGGAAGTGGATGAGTTATTATCACCCATTCTCACAGTTATTCCCCTGCAATTGTTAGCTTACCACATAGCGGCACGACGGGGCTTAGATGTAGACCAACCTCGCAACCTCGCTAAGTCGGTGACAGTGGAATAATAGATAACGATTTATGGTAAAATTAACCGATAGCAGCCTGTGAGTTAGATTCAAATAAAATGGCTTGTTGAATTTGCCAGGGTTGGCAGTTATAATCATCAGCAATATCCTCGATAGAGTCCCCGGCATCAAAAAGTTGAGTGACAATTTTGGTGGGAATGCCTGTTCCGGTGATGGTAGGTTTACCAAAGGAAATATTAGGATCTATGATTAAGACTTTATCCCGGAAGTTGTGGCTATGATCGTTGATGATAGGGAAGAGTCTGGAGGCGATGTCTTGTTCATCCCATTCTATGCGAGTTAACAGATTATTTAAGACCTGTTTCATGGCTAATTGTCCTGAACGGGAGGCATTAATTAGCCGTTCAAATTGTTCGATAAAAATGTCAACCCCATCGGTGCTAAATTGTTTTTGAACAAGGGGATGTTCTGTTTTAAATTGTTCGCTTATGTAGTCGAGGGCGAGTCTAACTTGACGAAGGGGGACGTTATGAACGGTGCGAATGACTCTGAGGACGTGAGCTTCAACTAGGTTGGTAAAGGAGAGTTGGGGAATATTCGGTTGAGGGCGTTGGATGAGGGGTAAGAAGTCTTGATCTCCTTTTTGGGTGGGGTAGCTGCGTCCATTTACCCATGTTTTGAGGGTAGGTAGGGGGATATGAAGATAGCGGGCAGTATCGGCTATCGTGTAAATAGGAACATGATAGAGATTTTGTTGAGTTAGCAGGGATGATGTTTTAACCATCGGTTGTGGGTATATTGCGGATTAGCAAAAATAGTAGGCTTGGTTAGAATCACGATATTTTGAGATTATAGCGAATAGGTGAGGTAGGGGAGTGTAACCGGTTGGGGTTAACTTTTCTGTTGCAGATAAGCCCTAAATTGGGCGGGTGGTAGAGGTTTACTAAATAGATATCCCTGACCGTAATCACATCCTTGATTACAGAGAAAGTCGAGTTGGGCGGTGGTTTCAATGCCTTCTGCTACCACGACTAAGCCTAACCCATGAGCCATAGTAATCATGGTTTTGACTAGAGCGATCGCATCTTGATCATCGGGAAGATCCGAAATAAATGATTTATCAATTTTCAAGACACTAAAAGGAAATCGCTTTAGATAACTAAGGGAGGAATAACCTGTGCCAAAATCATCGATCGCCAAACGGATTTTGAGGTGATTCAGTTGTTTAATTAAACTTTGCACTCCCGGAACTTCTTCCACCAGGGAACGTTCGGTTATTTCTAACTCTAAGCAATCACTACTCAGACCATTATTAGCGATCGCCTCTATAATCACATTAACCAGGTTAGGGGTTCGTAACTGACGGGGAGAAATATTCACCGCCACCCATAACCCATTGTTTCCCTGTTGATGCCAACTAGCCACCTCTTGACAGGCTTGTGATAACATCCACTCTCCCAAATCTATAATTAACCGACTTTCTTCAGCAATAGCAATAAACTGGTCAGGTCTAATATTTCCTAGTTCGGGATTATACCAACGCATCAAAGCCTCAGCCCCAACAATTTGAGAGGTATTCAGATGAATAAAAGGCTGATACACCACAGATAGTTCATTTCTGCTTATGGCATGACGAAGGTGATTTTCAATGATAATCCGACTTTGAGCCTCATCATTCATATTTTGAGTAAAAAATGCCAAAACATTACGGCCTTCCTGCTTGGCTGAATACATAGCCGTATCTGCATTTCTCACCAATGTACTGGCATTATTGCCATCTTTCGGATAACTAGCAATGCCAATACTGGCTGATATAAATGCTTCTTCACCGCCCAGATTAAAGGGTTCACCCAATACATCTAAGACCTGAGTAGCCATATACTCAGCCTGTACTATGTCATCTAAGTTGGGGATAATCACTAAAAACTCATCACCACCAAGTCGCCCTACTGTATCAGTTTGGCGGAGACATCCTATCAATCTCATACCGGCTTCTTTTAGCAAAAAATCTCCTAATTCATGACCTAGGGTATCGTTAATATTTTTAAAGTGGTCTAGGTCAATAAACATCACCGCGACGTTACTATGATTAGCTTGAGCCTGGATAATTGCTTGTCGTAATCTCTCAAAAATTAAGGTTCGGTTCGGCAGATCCGTGAGAGCATCATAGTTCGCTTGATGGGCTAAAATTTCCTCATTATGTTTCTGTTGAGTAATATCTTCTTTAACTGCGATAAAGTGGGTAATATAACCTTCCTCATCTCGCATCGGACATATAGAAGCGTGTTCCCAGAAGAGTTCTCCGTTTTTTTTCTTATTGTGAAACTCCCCAGACCACTGTTTCCCTGATGTAATCTGTCTCCATAACACATCATATTCTGGTTCTGTGGTGTAGCCAGATTTCAGGAGGCGAGGATTTTGACCGATTACCTCTGCTGCTTTATATCCGGTGATTTCTTCAAATTTCGGGTTCACATACTGAATATCTCCCTCGGAGTCGGTAATCACAATAGAGACCGGACTTTGATCGCAAGCGCGGGAAAACATTTTCAGCTGATCTTCGGTTTTTTTGAAGTCGGTAATATCTGTTAAGGATGCTAGATAGGCTGTTTCCTGTTCCCAAGAAATTTCTACTACTCGCATACGGACGATTTTTAGCTGTCCATCCTGTCTCAAAATTTCTAATTCGGTTGATTCTTTGGTGACTAGGGGAATACCTATCAGTTCCCCTTCCAGTTGGCTGGCTGGGCGACCGAATAAAGCCTCGGCGGCGGGGTTAATGAATAGGGCGCGTCCTTCACGGTTGACTACTACTAAACCGTTGGTACTGGTGCTGATAATGGTTCTCAGACGTGCTTCGCTTTCCCTTAACGCGGCTTCGGCTGTGATGGAAGAGTTAATGATTTCCTGATTCTCGATCGCTTTTATGGTGCTGATTATATGGGTGACTTGACCATGGCGATCGCTTACTGGGGTCGATTCTTGGCTGACCCAGTGCATGGAACTATCTGGTTGTATAATTCGATAGTTCAGGCTGTAATTTTGTTTCATAAATAACGATGTCGTATAGTTTTGCACCCAACCATATAGATCCTCGACATGGATCTGATTCAACAATTGCTCAAAATTTATGGATGTCGGCTGGGGAGTTAATCCTAAAATATGATATAATTGCTCTGATACAATCATTTCTCCCGTGTTCATATTTAAACACCAACTCCCCGTTTTGGTCAGGGCTTGCACTTGGGCTAGGTGCTGCTGCTGTAGCTGCTGGCGTTGGGCTTTCAGCTTGGAATCGGTGATATCTTCACAGATGGCGATCGCTCTGAAATCCGACCCATCTTGACTATCAATTGGGTAGAGTCTCAGGCAAAACCATTCGGTTATATTATCTTTTGTAATCGGAATTTCTGCGACTATTTCTGAGATATTAGTGTCCGCGATTTGGGGCGATCGCTCTCTTAGCCAGGTGTAAATTTCTCGGGGTATTTGAGAATTTACTACTAAGGTTTCCTGGGCTTTCCTATTCGCGAAAATAATTTGATATTCTTGATTAAGTATGAATATGGGGAGATTAATGGCATTTAAAATTCTCTCCATTTGGCTGGCTTTAATATGATTAATACTATCGTCGATATGCTCATGAAGATATTGGTCAATAATCGTCTGATATTGACGCTGTTTTTCTTGGGCAAAAAATTGCCTCTCAATAGCGGTAAATAAATCCCCGACTACTTGGGAGAATAGGTGTTCCTGTTCACTGCTAAATTCTCCTAACTTAATCAGATTTAAATAGCATTGTCTATATTGTTGGAGAGTTTCCACCATTTCCGCAGCGGAGATATCGGTCTGGGTTTCCGCCGAAATAGCGATCGCACTTATTCCCCCCAGGGTCTGTAAATGTTCCTCCATGTCAGAAACTAGATATCCTGGGGTGAGATCTGCAGTCATCTCAATTAATAGCAGGGAAATGCGGGAAGTTAAACCCTGCACTGACCGTAAGTGAGTTATAATGGAAGGTTGGGTAGTCTGACCGAAACACTGTAGTAACTGCATTACCATCCATTCTTGATGGTTAACAATCAGTTGGTGTAGGGGTTCTACTAAACTCACCCCCAATGGTAGTGAAGCGATCGCATAACGTCTAGGCTGCGGAATTGATATTTTCATAACTTCATAATTATAGCTAATTTTATGTCATCTTCAATCCTGCATAAAATCGACAATTTATCATTATGATATACCTCCCGATATCTACTTATTAACCCCTAGCAGTAATACTGATTTCCCTAAGTTTGGCTTGAATAATCGGTGATCCCTATCTACTCACAGAAAATACCTATCTGGTCGGATGGCCAGATATTGCCCCAAAATCAGTAGACCTGACATAGTATTCAGATCCATCTTATCCTATTTTGATAACAGTTATAATTTCCTGGAAATCGACTATCTAAAGGCTAATTGATGCTTTGGCTACCGCAAAAATTTAATAAAAATTTAACGATGCTTAATATTTATTCATATATCCGGTAAAGGCGATCGCTCCCCCGTCGGTAGAGTCCGTAGAGTTGGTAGGGTCGGTGATAGCCTGGTCCTAGTCATGGTAAACCCGCGCCGCCAGTATTATCAATGATTGATTGTTTGGTGGGTTTAGGGCGGGTCCAGAAAAACCGTCGTGGCCAGATGTAATTGACAGTGGAACCCGTCGCTAGATCCATTATCTATTGTCGAAGAGGTAGGGGGGCAGATTTTCGCAAAACTGCTATAGTGAAGTGTAAAATCACTCAATCTGTGCGATGTCTATAGCTAGTCAGGAATTATCCCAGACATCAAAACCTCTGAACTTAGAGGAAATAGCCACCGTCGCCGCCAACAGTAACCTATGTACTTGGGACGACCTGGATCAATCTGTCCGTGCTAACCTGGAAGCAGCGATCGCCCCAGGTTCAGCTATCCAATGCGTTCTGTATCCCCCCACTCAGGAGGAACTAGCTGCAATAACCACCTATGCGGCACGGCACCAGTTAGGAATTTTACCCTTTGGGAAAGGTAGCAAAATTACCTGGGGAAACCCGGTGAAAAACCCCTCTATTGCTATTAGTACCCAGAAAATCAACCGCTTAGTTGAACACGCGGTGGGAGACCTGACTGTAACGGTAGAAGCTGGTATGCAATATCGGGAACTTCAGCAAATTTTGGCTAAACAAGGACAGTTCCTAGGCTTTGACCCCTGCTATCAGGATGATGCTACTATTGGCGGAATTATTGCTACTGGAGATAGTGGTTCTCTGCGTCATCGATATCGAGGTATCCGCGATATGCTGCTGGGAATTTCTTTTGTCCGGTCTGATGGTAAAATTGCTAAAGCTGGGGGTCGGGTAGTTAAAAATGTCGCGGGTTATGACTTGATGAAGTTGCTAACGGGTTCCTACGGAACTTTGGGCATTATTACTCAAGTTACCCTGCGTTTATATCCCTGTTTAGAAGCATCCCATACGGTCCTGTTAACAGGAGATTCAGATGCGATCGCTACCTGTTTTGCAACTATCTTAGCCTCGGCTTTGACTCCGGTGGCTATGGATTTGATTTCCCCGGAATTAGTGGCTCGCCTCTCTGGGGAAAAATCCATGGGTTTGGCTGTCAGATTTCAAAGTATCCGGGAAAGTGTGGAACTACAAGGCGATCGCCTGGTAGAAGTCGGTAATCAACTCAATTTAAACTCAACTATAATTCGGGAAAATGACGGGGATTTTTGGCAGCAATTAAAACAGCAAATTTGGCAAGGTTCCCAAGGCGATCGCATTATTTGTAAAGTCGGTATCACTCCCACGGACGCAGCCACCACTTTGGCGAAATGTCAAACTCCCGCCGTCATTCATGGTAGCAGTGGTTTGGGATTAATGCGATTTGATGAGACTCAACCAGAGCCGTTGCAAAATCTGCGGCAGTTGTGTAATAATCAAGGTAGTTTCCTGTCGGTTTTAGAAGCACCATTAACCATTAAACAACAAATAGAAGTTTGGGGATACCGGGGAAACGCCTTAGACCTCATGGCTAAGATTAAGCAGCAATTTGACCCCCAAAATCTTCTGAATCATCAGCGATTTCTTGCTGGTCTTTAACTTCTGGATTGTTTAGGCTAATTCACTCCGTAGTTTAATCATTCATACCATTTATAAGATGCAAACTTTTGATAAGTCTTCCGAGGCTAATTTAAATCAAATTCCCGCGAAAGAAAGCAACTTTTTAGACCAAAACCCCCACCTAGAACCCTCGGCAAATTTTCCCGGATTTGACAAGAATAATCCGCCGCCGCCAGACTTAATTAATACCTGTGTTCATTGTGGGTTTTGTTTAGCCACCTGTCCTAGTTATCGGGTAATAGGTAAAGAAATGGACTCCCCCAGGGGTAGAATTTACCTGATGGATGCTATTAATAAGGGAGAAGCACCCCTTGCTAAAGCCACCAGCGAACATTTTGATAGTTGCTTAGGTTGTTTAGCCTGCGTGACCACCTGTCCTTCTGGGGTTCAATATGACCGTCTCATCGCCGCCACCCGTCCCCAGGTGGAAAGAAATGTTCCCCGAAATTTAGGCGATCGCTTAATTCGCACATTGATTTTCAGCTTATTTCCCTATCCCGACCGTCTGCGTCCTCTGTTAGTTCCCCTGTATTTATATCAAAAATTGGGGATTAAAAACCTAGTGCGGTCTACCGGATTATTGCCCAAAATCTCCCCCAGACTGGCGGCGATGGAATCAATTTTGCCGGAAATTAACTCTAGTGCTTTTCAGGACAATTTACCGACAGTAATTCCCGCACAAGGGGAAAAACGCTATCGAGTCGGGATGATTTTAGGTTGTGTACAAAGGCTATTTTTCTCTCCGGTAAATGAAGCCACCGCTAGGGTATTAACGGCTAATGGTTGCGAGGTGATTATCCCTAAATCTCAAGGCTGTTGTGCCGCACTTCCTGAACACCAAGGACAAACGGAACAATCCCATGTTTTGATTAAACAAATGATTGATAGTTTTGCCGACACTGGGGTTGATGCTATTATTATTAATGCCGCCGGTTGTGGTCATACTTTAAAAGAATATGGTCACATTATGAGGGATGATCCCGAATATCGAGACAAGGCGAAAGAATTTGCAGGTAAAGTCCGCGATGTACAGGAGTTTTTAGCGGAAGTGGGGTTAACGGCGCACTTATCTCCTTTGGTGGAAGGGGAGGATTTAACTATTGTATATCAGGATGCTTGTCACCTGTTACACGGACAAAAAATTAGCAGTCAACCGAGGGAGTTATTAACCAAAATTCCTGGGGTGAAATTGCGAGAACCTGTCGATGCGGCTTTGTGTTGTGGTAGCGCCGGGGTTTATAATATGTTACAGCCAGAAGTGGCGGATGAGTTGGGACAGCAAAAGGTACAAAATCTGCTCAATACTGGGGCGACTGTAATTGCTTCGGCTAACCCAGGGTGTTCTTTGCAAATTAAGAAGCATCTGGAATTACAAGGAAAGCGGGTTACTCTCAAGCATCCTATGGAGTTATTAGATGATTCTATTCGGGGGGTGAAAATTTAATTCTCCCTGAGATTAGCAAAAGCTAATTAACACAGGTGCGTCAGTCCCTCCCTACAATTAATAATTAATAATTAATAATGAATAATTAATGACCGGGTGGGGCGGGTTTATTCAGAGCCGGGTGGGGAATTGAATTGACAGCGGAACCCGCCCCTACAATTAATAATTAATAATTAATAATTAATAATTAATGACCGGGTGGGGCGGGTTTATTTAGAGCCGGGTGGGGAATTGAATTGACAGCAGAACCCGCCCCTACAATTAATAATTAATAATTAATAATTAATAATTAATAATTAATAATTAATAATTAATGACCGGGTGGGGCGGGTTTATTTAGAGCCGGGTGGGGAATTGAATTGACAGCAGAACCCGCCCCTACAATTGTTAATTATCAGGTGGGACGCAGAAGACGATCGCTTATGGATTTTTCATCATTTCCACAAAGTCTTTCACCAAGTCCAGGTGATGCTGAAGCTGTTTGACTAGGGGTGGGATAGCTTCCAGGTTTTGTTGGGCGGCGAGGTTTTCTAACTCCTGAGAGATGGCGGGAATGTGGAAGATACCAGCATTGGCGCTAGACCCTTTCAAGGCGTGTGCTTGCTGTTTGATTTCGGCAAAATTCGAGGTATTAATCGCTTTATTGAGAGTCTCAATTCGTTGTTGTGCTTGATGGATAAAGGTGGTTAACAGACGATACTTATACTCGGTTTTTCCCTTAAATAACTTATTGAGGCGATCGCTATCAACCGGACAATCAACCGGACTATCTAAAGGTGGCTGATGATTGGCTGTGGTGGGTGTTGGATTTTGGGTTTCCAGACAAACCGGAACCCAACGATTAATCACGTTGACTAAAGCCTGTAAATCAATAGGTTTAGTGATGTAGTCATCCATTCCCACTTGTAGACAGCGATCGCGATCGGAAGGCATTACACTAGCAGTTAAAGCGATAATGATAGGAGGTCGTTGGGAGTTTTGGCTACCGCGAATTCTGGCTGTAGTTTCATAACCATCTAAAATAGGCATCTGACAATCCATTAAGATTAAATCATAATGCTGTGTTTCTAAATGTTGTAAAACCGCTTCTCCGTCCGACACAGCATCAGCGACATAACCCAATTGTTGCAGTTGAGTTAAAACCACTTCCTGATTAACTAAGTCATCCTCAGCTAGGAGAATTTTTAGAGGTATAGAAGCCCTGAGTTTATCGTTAGTTTGGGAGAGATGACAACATGGTGGTTTGGGAGTTTCGGGAAAGGACGATCCCATCAATACATCATCCCAAGACTTATCAAGGTGATGGTCTAAATTAGGGATATCAAGTTCCAGGGCTTTGGCAAAACTTCGCAGTAATCGCAGGGGGGCGATCGGCTTGACTAAATATACAAAATCCCCTAAATTTAACACCTGTTCGGCGCGATTTCGCTGACTAATACTACTCATTAAAATTAGCTGAGTTGGCGAATCACTAGAGGTTTTATAAAGCTGTCCTAGTAATTTAGCACCATGGCGGTCTAGTAACTCTAAATCCATGAGAATCAGATTATACGGGGAACCTTTAGCCTGTTGATGATGCCATTTATCTAAGGCAATTTTAGAGGTATCTGCTGTCTCTACTTGTATTCCCCATGGCTGAGTTATGCAGCTAACTGAATGCCTGACTAAACTACTATTTTCAACTACCAATAAACTCATATTTTTCAATTCTTTGGGGGCAGAAGTTTCCGATAATTCCGATGGTAAAAAAGTGGCGTTAAACCAGAAAATAGAGCCTTCTTCTTCTTGGCTCTTAACCCCAATTTCACCCCCCATTAAATTCACTAAGTGCTGACAGATTGATAAACCTAATCCCGTGCCACCATATTGACGATTAGTGGCGGAACTAGCAGGGGAAAAAGGCTGAAATAATTGGGGTTGAAGTTCATCAGAAATCCCCATTCCTGTATCTTCTATGGCAAAGTAAATATTAATGTGATCTTGACTAATTACTCTGGGAGTCACTCTGATAATAATATGACCGGATTTGGTAAATTTAATAGCATTATTGACTAAGTTAATTAGAACCTGCTGTAAACGCATCCCATCACCCTTTAAATATCGGGGAAGATTCGGTTCTAACAAAATAATTAGTTCTAGTTGTTTATCCTCAGCTTTAACCGCCAACAGATCCACTACGGTTTCTAGGCAATCTTGTAAATCAAAGTCATGGGATTCTAGGTGAGTTTCTCCGGCTTCTAGTTTGGATAAATCCAGAATTTCGTTAATTACAGTTAATAGATGTTTAGCGCTGCGATAAATGGTTTGGGTGTAATCTTTTTGTTGGGGTGTGAGATGAGTTTGCATTAACAATTCAACCATCCCCAAAACTCCACTCATGGGGGTGCGAATTTCATGACTCATTTGCGCTAAAAATCGAGACTTGAATTGAACGGCATCTAAAGCAGCGTTGCGAGTTTCGACTAGATTATTTAAGGGAATAATGACTAGAATTACTCCCCCAACTTCTCCAGAATTACGATACCAAGGTCCCACAGTCCAACCATGATAAATCAGAGAACCATCCTCACGAATCCAGGAATCCTCTAAAGCCGACACTTTTTCGCCGCGCAAGGCTTTTTTATGGGCTAACTTCCAGTCATTTTTTACGTTAGGAAATACATCATAATGATTTAAACCGATTAATGAGTATATCTGCGGCTTTAAATGCTGAATCCATCCCTCTGAATAAGCCAGGTATCGCATTTCTGTATCAAACATGGCGATGGGTAGGGGAAGGTAGGATATCAGTTGTTGTAGTCGTTCACATTCTAATTCTTGTTCACATGAACCGTCGGGACTACAAGCTACGGGTTCCCCGGTGACGATCGCACCTAGAATTTCTCCGCAATAATTACGCCAAGGAACTATTTGGAAATTAACTTGCTGTTGTCGTCCGTCACTACCCAATAGGATATGATGTACATGAACTTGCTGTTGAGTGGCGATCGCTTGCAGATAACGGAATTTCACCCCATCACGGACTGATTCTGGTAGACATAGCATCCAATAATTGCGATCTATCACTTCCTCCCGTCGATAGCCGGAAATTTCCTCGGCGGCATGATTCCACTCGACAATCTTGCCTTCTAAAGATAGTACAATCACAATACAACCCATCTGCTGTAGGAAAGACTGCGATCGCTTGATAGTGTCTATTATTTCCGCGCTGGCGGGTTTTCGCCATCTAACTAAGGTCAAACTGGCGACCATACTAATCATGGCGCTAATACCAAGGGTAAGGACTAACGGATCGGAGTTGGGTGGAGTTGGGAGAAACATTGACTGACGCACTCTTTAGCGGTTAGGGTTGATCCATAATAGGTGGCTCTTTAGGGTGGCTCAGAGGCGGTAAATGCCGATAATAACCCGATAATTCCCTTCTGACCCACCTTTTAGGCTGATTGATAGTGATGCCACAATATAATCTAGGTATAGGCTGTAACATAAGTTCAAGATTAACATAATCGGGGGTAAAGTGGGACACACTAGATCGTCTCCCCAGCCTCCCGGCGGAAATTAACGCGGAAATTCCAGTTTTCCACCGGGGGACCTTTAGCTAAACTTGCTTTCGTGCTGCGGCTTCGGAGGTGGAAAGCTCGATTTGTCCGTCCCTGAATTGTACGGGAGGGGTTCACCAATAACCTGCTGGAAATAGTCGCGCGTATAAACCCGCCCCTATTAGGAATCGCCGCGCCTTTAAACCGGAGATGATGTCAATATGGAGATGGTTGTATGAATCAGTATCAACACTTTCTGAAAATTAAGACCCAGGGGAAATCTTTGGCTAAAATTACCCGTTATATTCAGGAAGCTGTAGAAACATCTCAGATCCAAACGGGTATTTGTACGGTATTTATCCGCCATACTTCTGCTAGTCTCATTATCCAAGAAAATGCTGATCCTGATGTGTTAGAAGACCTGGAAAATTTCCTGTCTAAATTAGTGCCAGAAGGAGATTACTACATCCACAGCGCGGAAGGACCGGACGATATGCCTGCCCATATTCGTAGTGTTTTAACTAATACATCTGAGCAAATTCCCATCTCCCAAGGACGGCTAGTATTGGGAACTTGGCAAGGACTATATCTCTGGGAACATCGCCGCCGTGGCTCCTATCGAGAACTGGTAATTCATATTATGGGGAATTAGTCCAAATTTGATTGATTAACAACTTGCAAATTCTCATGGAGACTAACTAACTATGAAAATCGAATTTTTGCCGGATAATGTGACTGTGGAAGCTGAACCAGGAGAACCTATATTAGAAGTGGCTAACCGCGCGGGAGTTTCGATTCCGACGGGCTGTTTAATGGGTTCCTGTCACGCCTGCGAGGTGGAATTAGATGATGGAGAAATTATCTGCTCTTGTATTAGTTCTGTACCAGCCGGAAGGGAAAAAATGACTATTAATCTGTATTCTGATCCGGCTTGGTAGCACTGGGGTTAAGCTGTCGGATAATGATGGCGATCGCCCCTAAACCCAGTAACCCCAATAACCCGGCTAAGGGGTTTCTATCAATGCCAGTCACCCAGGGGGGAACTTTTCCTAAATTCATGGTTAATTCTCCCACATTTATGATATAATAAGCACCAACTAAACCGCCGTGTAAGCCTATGGCTAACGCCAAAGAACCATGAGGATGATTAGGGGTGCGGGTGGCATCTTTTGCCCAAACTAAAATTATCCCTAATAGCAATAAACCCGGAAATTGTAACCAGGTTCGCACAATTTCTTCCCAAGGTTTGATAAAGTGGAGTAGGGCGAATATAACACTACTCACCCAGAGAGATTTGACGGGGGAATAGTCCCGCCGTAATTCTTCTAGTAGCCAACCTCTAAATAACAACTCCTCAGCAAATCCTACCCCCAAAGATACCAATAAACTCTCAATGATAATTATAGGGAAATTGGCGGGGAAAGGTTGCCACTTGAGCCAGCCGAACCCAGTAGCGATCGCAAATATTCCCAGAACCCCAACCCAACCCAAGCCTAAACCAATTAACAAACCCTCACCGCTGCGGCGACTAATTTCCAGACCACAGACCCGCAAATAACGAGGCTGACCATAAACCGATTTTCCCCACCATTGCAGTAAAATCAAAAACTGACAATATAGCAAAACTAGGGTAATGATACTCACCAAATTGGGGTCGCCCCCTAGCCAATAAATGGGAATAGCCAGGGGAAGCCAAATTAGCAGCAATAGAACCACAAACAGCCCCAACCGAACCGGGACAGGGCGGCGGACTAGGTGAGAGAGATTAAACAAGCGATCGCAATATAGCTGAAATTATCTTCCATCAGAGCAGTCTACCACTACTCGTCAGGTTCTATGGTACTGGTCAAGCCATGATTTTTTAAAGTTTCACAATAAAACTCAGCGTGTTCGAGGGCGCAGGTAATCACCAAAGCCAAGCCATTAGTGTGAGCCTCCATCATAATACTAACAGCTTGGGGTTGAGTCAGGCCGGGAACGGTACTCATCAGCACTTGTACCACATACTCCATGGGGTTATAGTCATCATTATGGAGCAGAACCCGATAGCGTGGTGCTAACTTCCGATTTGTGGAAGTCTTTTCTACGGTTTGGGTTGACACAGAACCATCTCCTCCGTTTACAAAGTTACAGTGATCGGGGAATTTATCGATACCAAAGCAGACCAAAGCCATAATCAGACCATCAGGCTATTGAAGGCTGGCTAGACTCAGCCCAATTCCTGATCAAATTGACAATAACTTGGCGAGGCGCTGCTAACTAATAGCTTAACAAGCGTCTCCCATTGAGTGCAACCCAGAAGTCCGAACTCACCAGATACAACTAGAATGGTTAATAATAAGATGGATACAGTGATCAGCCGAAACCATCATTTATGCAGAATAGTACATTACTCCTAACCAAAGAACTCCCTAACCTGACCTACTCCCCCCTACTAGACCGCTTTGATGACAGTTGGGAAGCGCCCCTGTCTACCCTCCTAGGCTTAGGACGCGCTGCTGGGGCTGACCTGGTAGAATTTTTCCTAGAGCGCAATAATGTGATCAGTTGCTTGGCTGAAGATGACGGCATTACCGGGGTTTCCCCAAGTCTGTCTTTAGGGGCGGGTATTCGCGTATTTAAGGGAAATGCAGATTGTTATGTGAGTACCAATGATTTATCCTTTAGCGGCTTGCGTGCAGCCCTGGAAAAAGCCTTATCCATCATGGGTTTACAGCTTCCTGGAGCGGTGGGATTTGTTCCTTCGGTCAATTTGGAACTATTGCGGGATTACGCGACCTCTAAGGGCAAAGAAAGCTGGCTGGCTCAATGTAGTTCGATGCAAGAGATGGGCGATATCCTGTTGGCAGCTAACGCTCAACTACTCAAAAAGGCTAACCACGTTCAATCTCGGCGTTCGTCCTATTTCCGAGATTGGCAAGAGGTTCTGGTAGCCTGTAGTGATGGCACTTTTGCGCGGGATGTGCGATTGACTCAATCTCAGGTTTCGTCGATAATTAGTGCAGATGGCGAACATCGCTGTTCTATCAGTAAACGTGGCGGTAGTACCAGTCGCCCGGATTGGTTGCGGACTTGGGACTATGAAACTGATGCGGAAGATATGGCAGAATCTGCGGGTAAAATGCTTTATGCGGATTATGTCGAGTCTGGCTATTATCCTGTGGTGATGGCTAACCGCTTCGGTGGGGTGATTTTCCACGAAGCCTGTGGGCATTTACTGGAAACTACCGCTATTGAAACGAAAACAACTCCTTTTGCTGATAAGAAGGGTGAGAAAATTGCCCACGAAAATCTGACGGCTTGGGATGAGGGTCTGTCGGAGCAGGCATTTGGCACTATCGATATGGATGATGAGGGAATGCCTGCCCAGCGTACTCTCTTAATTGAAAATGGTATCCTGAAAAATTTTCTGTGCGATCGCGCTGGGGAAAGACGCACGGGAAATCCCAGAACCGGAAGCGGTCGCCGCCAAAACTACACCTATTCACCAGCCAGCCGGATGCGTAATACTTATATTGCGCCCGGTGAGTATTCTGTTGATGACCTATTTGCATCAGTCGATCGCGGTTTGTACTGTAAAAAAATGGGTGGCGGTAGTGTCGGCGATACCGGAAAGTTTAACTTTGCGGTGGAAGAGGCTTATCTCATCGAAAATGGTAAACTTACTAAGCCTCTCAAGGGTGCAACTTTAATCGGTTACGCTACGGAAATTATGAACAATATTTCTATGTCTTCCCAGGATATCGGACTGGCGGCGGGGTTCTGCGGTTCGGTCAGCGGTAGCGTCTATGTGACGGTCGGACAACCTCATATTAAGGTTGATGGTATTACTGTGGGAGGAAGATAAATTGCTGGGTCGGGTGGCGGGTGTGATCAATTTTTCGATCTTCCCTTAACCCGGTTCGACAATGTTCTGGGAATTTGAGTTGCTTTGGTGAAACAGTAATTAGAAAAAACAGCGATTAATTAGATGATGAATACTGACAGTTTGATTAGTGAAGTTAAAGATTCGGCGAGTAAATTGGGAATCGGCAAGTTTGATGTGTTTGGTGCGACGGTAGAATCGAGTAGCGCTCAGGTTAATCAAGGGGTTCCTAAACAGGTGAAAGCGTCGAATCGTTCTAGTATTATGGTGAGGGTCTGGAATGAGGATGGCACTCTGGGGGTGACTTCTACTAATGACACGACCCCCAAGGGTTTGGAGTTGGCTTTGCAAACGGCATCGGAAGCTAGTAGCTTTGGCGCGAAAGAACATATACCTGATTTTAGTCCTTTGGCTACTTCTCCGGTAGAAGACATGGGCGATCGCACTGCGGAAGCAGCCCCTATGGATACGCTGTTAGAAACTTTACTGGAGGCGGAAAATAAGTTATTAAATAGCCATCCTGCTATTGTGGGGGTTCCCTATAATGGGTTGTCACAACGGGATTTAGTCCGGTTTTATGTGAACAGCGAGGGGGCTTTACGACAAGAACATCTTTCTTATGCCTCGATTTATCTATATAGCAAGACTGAAGAAGATGGTAAAAAGCCTCGCAGTGCGGGTGCTTACCGTTTGGGTCGTAGCTTGGAAGGGTTGGATATTGAGGGATGCTTACAGGAAACTTCCCAGAAAACTATCAGCCATTTGAACTATGAAAAGATTAAATCTGGGCGCTATTTGGTGATGTTTTCCCCAGAGGCTTTTTTGAGTATATTGGCGGGGTTTTCTAATATTTTTAATGCCCAAAATGTCTTGGATCGCCAGAGTTTGTCTACGGTGGAATCAATTGGGACGGCGATCGCTTCTCCGATGTTATCGGTTAGTGATTACGAATTGCACCCGACAAATATCGCAGCGACTACCTTTGATAGTGAGGGAACACCGAGGGGAGAAGTGGCACTAATTAAGGAGGGTATATTAACTCATTTTCTCCATAGTTCCATTACCGCCCGCCGCCTGAATGCTCAACCTACCGGTAATGGTAATATGGGGGCGAAAGTGTCGGTGAGTCCGAATTTCTTTTGTGTGGCTCCGGGGACAGGTGAAAATAGCGAATCCTACAACATTAATACTGCTGATAATGTGATCTGGATTGATGAGTTGCACGCCCTCCATTCGGGAGTACAATCTATACAAGGCTCGTTTTCTTTACCCTTTGATGGTTGGATGATTAAAGGAGGCGATCGCATTAGTATTGAGTCCGCTACCGTGGCTGGAGATATTAAACAACTACTCAAGTCTATTGTCTGTGTGGAATCAGAAGTTAAACTCACAGATGGCGGCGTTTCTCCTCGGGTTTGGGTGGAAGGATTATCGATTACCGGGGAAGGATGATATTGACCCAATTTACCGGGGAAATTTCGGCTCTAGTGGCGGCGTTATTTTGGGCGATCGCATCAGTGATTTATGCTAATGTCGGCACCAAAATCCCGCCCCTGGGTTTGAACCTCATTAAAGGCGGAATTGCGATCGGTCTATTATTGCTCACCATCACCTTCCAGTCAGGGGGTGAATTACCCGAATTTTCCCCCTGGGTATTCGGCTTGCTTCCCCTCAGCGGCATCATCGGTATAGGTATCGGAGACACCGCCTTTTTTACCACCCTCAATTGTTTAGGTCCTCGGCGCGCCTTGCTGCTAGAAACCCTCGCCCCTCCCCTAACCGCATTAATTGCCTTCATATTTTTGGGGGAAAGACTCTCTCTCACCGCGTGGGGAGGCATCTTTATCACCGTGTTAGGTATCGCCTGGGTAATTACCGAACAAGCGCCGGAAACCCTCGGAATACCCCTAAGATTAACTCGCGGCTTAGTGTTTGGGAGCATTGCCGCCTTATCCCAGTCCACCGGAGCCATTTTATCCCATTTGGCACTCACCCAAAGCGGCATCAGTCCCCTGTGGAGTACCTTATTAAGAATTTTAGGCGGTGTGGCGGTCCTGCTTTTAGCCCTACCAATTCAGCGGTTATCTCCCCTCGCCTTAGTCAAACCTTTGCGATCGCGCCGGGTGTTGGGAATCATTATTGTGGCGACATTTTTCGGCACTTATTTGGGGATTTGGTTACAGCAAACCGCCCTCAAATTTACCGCCGCCGGAATTGCCCAAACTCTCACTTCTACCAGTCCGCTGTTTGTGTTACCGATCGCCATAGCCATGGGAGAAACTATCAGTTTCCGCGCCTTTTTAGGGGCATTAGTCGCCATTTTCGGCGTGGCGATGTTATTTTTAGCTTAATTGATAAATGTTCTGATTTTCAAAAATTAATGGGAGAGTTTACATCGATGAAAATATGGTAAATAGGACAGCAAAAACGCGACAAAACTTTGGCTATGATGGTGCAGAAAAAAAGATAAACTGGCACTCTTATATCATTAGATGAATAGTTAATTCAACGCGACCTTTACTTTGTATTTCCTCCATAATATCCGGCGGAATATTTTTCATACTGTTGATTTTCACATGGTTAGTAAAAAGAGCATTTTTTTCTCCTTTTCGACTATATATTTTGATCTCGATTAAGTTTTGCCGTTCATCTAAAATTAAACGGGTTCCTAATATATCAGATCCATCCTTTTTAACGATTCGGTGTATCTCTTTGAGGTGATCCTCCAGCAAATCGAAATCTAAAGTTTGATTTTCAAGACTTGACCATATTTCGGTCTCTGGAGTACCTTGAATGGCTTGAGATATTCGCTTGGGTAAATTTCTGACATTATTGACGAGTCGCTGCCATTGATATGCGACTGTTTCTTGAGGTTCTGGCATTGATTAATTGACCTATGATTTTCAATCGGTAAGTTAAAGCAATCAAAATTATTCAGATATGTTTTTGGTGGCTGTACATAGATGTTTTTATTAAGTTTTTGCTGTCATCAATTTTATTTTAGCTCTCTCTTCAAGCTGTTGTCGAAACTCTTCGGGAATGTCAGACAATTCTATGCTTTCTTTGACAATTTCAAACCGATACTCCTTATTGTTAATGTTCATAATATAAGTTTCAGCCTGTTTATAATACCTATTTTTTTCCTTTAACAAATAAATTGCTACATCTGAAACTACTTCAACAGCTTGGTTGATGGTATCTAGTATTTGAGCCACTGCACGGTTAGCCCAAGCTTTAATTTCATTCCAATAAGGACTGACTGCTCCAAGGATAGTGACAGCAATAATAGTCCAACTGATTGGATCGATAGCCATGATTTATTCCTCTCTTAAATTTGAAGTCGATCTGGTTTCTATCCTAGCTAAATTATCAGAACTGATTTTTTGGTGATGCAGCTTGATAGTTTTATATTTGTTGATTTCCTCTATGAGGATAGACTCGTCAATAGCCTGAGCTTTACCAACTAACAATTTTAGACCAAGTTTAATTGTGATATTTCTAATATCACCCCCGCATAAACCTTCGCTGATTTCCGCCGCCCTCTCGTAACTAATGGTTTTGGGAACATTTTTAGATAAATGAAATTGCCAGAGTTGAGTCCGCATTTCTAAATCAGGTACGAGAAATTCTACATTAAATATGATCCGCCTTAAAAAAGCATTGTCATAATTTTCAAACAGGTTGGTAGCAAAAACAATCACACCATTAAATTTATCCATTAGTGTCAATAATGTGCTTTTGGCTGAATTGACTCCATAATCAGCGGCTTGAGATAAATTTGAAATTCTTTTGCTCAATACAGCATCAGCTTCATCAAAGAATAATAAACTATGGCTTTTTTCCGATTCTTGGAAGACCTGGGATATATTTTTGGATGTTCCTCCCACTAATTCTGATTCTAGCTCGCCATAGTTCACTTTAATAATGTTCATATCCAATTGGTGAGCAATGGCTTCAGCAGTAATGCTTTTACCCGTACCAGATGGTCCAAAAAAATTTATGCTCAAACCTTTACCAGTCTTGAGAAACCGATTAAACTCCCATTCTACAAATAACTTATCCCGATTTTTTACATAAGCAATCATTTCCTTAATTTGCTCACGGGTACTTTTTGATAACGCAATTTCATCCAATGTCCACTGCGGTGTCTCGCTCAGACTACTGGTTTGCTCGTTGCTGATCGGGTCGGTTTTGCCTTTAACTATTTCATATTTCATTCTTTGAATTTGATATGGCTTACTTTCCTATCCCCACTGCCACAGTATAATACCATAAGAAGATTGATAATTTTATGGTCTCATGTACTTGGTAAGGGATGATAATTAGTTATGAAACATTATATTATGTTATCCAAAGCATGATAAGATGTTACTTAAAATTAGTAAAAGTTACTCATAAAAGCAGCTATGGAGCTTAATGAAATTTTAAGATTTGCTGATGACAGAGTCTTTTCCAAGACGGGAAAACATCTAGATGATTTGCAGGAGGCGATCCTCAAAGAAGCTCTGCAAGGAAAGAAATATGCTAAAATCGCTCAAGAACGGGATTGTAGCGAAGGTTATGTGAGGGTCGTGGCATCAGAACTATGGAAAATACTTGCAGACGCATTAGGCGAAGATGTTAGTAAAGTTAATGTTAGGTCGATACTAGACAGAGCGATCATTGCTAATAACGCTAATATTTCACCAGTTATTGGGAGAGATCATGTCACGGTTCATAACAATGTAAGTTGTTTTCCAGATCAAATGCGATCGCCGGTTTCTTATGGGCAAAAACCAGAACCTCAAGATTCACCTGAGCTCGACTTAGGTGATGCGGCGGAAATTTTTACATTTTATGGACGTGATGAAGAATTATCTATACTTAAAAAATGGATCGTCACTGACGAAAAGTATGATCCTCAAAATTGCCATAATAATTGTGCAAAAATAGTTGCTATTTTAGGTGTTAGTGGTATTGGCAAGACTCACCTGGCTATAAGTCTTGCCGAATCAATCAAAAGTAACTTTAATTTTATCATCTATCGTAGTTTGCGCTTTTCGCCGACTTTAGAAACTATCTTAAATAAATTATTGGAAATATTTTCACTGTCATGGAAGATAGATGAAGCTATAGAAATCGAAACAAAAATTAGTCTAATTTTTAGCCAACTGCGCCACCATCGTTGCCTGATCATCTTGGATGACGTACAGGAAATTTTTAGTCCAGGTAAATGGGCGGGTCAATATAAATCAGCTTGTCAAGATTATCATCTATTTTTTCAAAAAGTTGCCGAAGTTTACCATCATAGCTGTTTCGTCTTAATTAGTTCGGAGAAACCGAGAGAAATTGCAGAACTAGAAAAATTAAATTTGCCAATTTTTACTTTGGTGTTAGATGGTTTAGGAATGGCAGCGAAAGATATTTTAATTTCCCATCATTTATCCGATCAACAACTATGGGAAAGGTTGATCAATATTTATCAAGGCAACCCACTATGGTTAAATATAATCGCTACCCTAATTCGAGAAATTTTTGGTGGTAAAGTTGGCAATTTTTTACAATATGATATGCCGATGTTGGACGAATCATTATCTTGGCACTTAGAACAACAGTTGCAGCGATTAAGTGATTGTGAAATGGTCATCGTCAGTCAACTAGCAAACGAACCAGAGGCGATCGCGTTATCGGAGATCGCCAATCGAGTCAAATTACCTATTTCCGATTTAATTAATGGACTAAAATCTCTAGTGAGGCGATTTATATTGGAAACCCAAGATGAAGGAGATATGACACTTTTTAGTTTAAATTCCGTCGTGGCGAAATATGTTCAAACCAGGCAATATCCATAATAGATAGTTGTTCTGTATTTTACCAAGGAGACACGGATGCTTGTTATGGGAAGCTGACGGTTCATTTTTTACCCGACAAAACTACTTCATCAACAAACATCCTCATAAAAACTCGGTTTCTGATGTCAAATACTGCCAAAGCCCGGATCAACTCTCCGGGCGGGAGTTAGGCACGAAGTAAATCAATCACACAATTGAAATTGAGCTAATTCTCTAGGTAGGTTGGAAGAATGGGGAACCTTCACACCGCGAGGCGCTAGGATACCCATACCAAAAACACAACCATCTTCAGCACTACAATCAGTCATTCTTAGGGATAGTTCGTAGTCATCCTCAAATGGCGGCTCAAAGGAAACAACTGAGACTAAATCTTCGTCAAATTCCAGCACTTCCCCACTCATGGTTTTGACTCGTAACTCCACATCGGCGCAATTTTCATCGCAATAGCCGACAAAAAGATACTCGATAGAAGGATCAAGTCTGAGGGTTAACGGTGCGCTAACTCTCGCGGGCCCTTTGCCAATTACGGGCCAGAATGCTAACTCGAAACCGTCTCTTCCCGCCTCCTCAACCACATCTCTCAGTTTGCAGACAACTGTTCTTTGTTGGTCTGTCAGATCCCTGGCTAGGGCTGTCCCTAGGAGTGCAGTACCGAGCAACATAATAATTCCCGGTAGATAATAGTGTTTCCGTTTCATTGATATCCTCTGGGAAGGGATGGTGATTAAGGGAATTTCAGAAATAATTGGAGAATATCACATTTTAGCGCGATCGCCTATAGATAGTTTATCTGTCCGTTACCCCTAGCTCTAAATTAGATTCAATTTAAGTTACCATTCCTCCAGCCATGCTTTCATTTGTGCAATTTCTGCCTCCTGTGAGGTCAAAATGTCTTCCGCTAAGGATTGCATTTCTGGGCGATCTGATTTTTCTTGTAAGCCTTTAGCCATCACTAAAGCACCTTCATGATGAGGAATCATCGCTTTGAGAAAACGCCGATCAAACTCATCATCTGCTTCGCCTAAATCCATATCCATCCGCATAGCACTGATTTGTTGCGGAGACATTTCCATCATGTGATTCATTTGATTATTCCAAGCCATTGGTGTATCTGGTGCGTCTGGATACCAGGCTTGTCGCCACTCCCTCATTTGGGCAATTTCTGTGGCTTGAGCTTGAATTATTTCTACTGCTAAATTTTGCAATTCCGGTCTGTCTGATTTCCCTAAAACTTCCTGTGCCATAATAATTGCACCTTCATGATGAGGAATCATCGCATCAATAAAGCGTAGGTCGTAGTTTTCATCTGCTGGCCCTAAATCCATATCAGCATGATCCATACCTCCATGATCCATGGTTGGTACGGTTTCACCAGTGATCTCTATGGGTTCCTCTATGGACGGAGGTACGGAATCACAACCCGCAATTAATCCCAATATGGCTATCAAACTCCAGGTTGATTTTCGGAAATTCGCATTCATTAACTTTCTCACCGATAACTATCTTAAACTCCCCCCCAATTATAAACTCTCTAGTCAACAGGAGAGTCAAGGAATAGATATCATAGCAAATGTTTACCTAACATCTGGGATTAATCAATCGGTAGACAGATGCGGAATTCGGAACCTTGATCGATTTCGGACTCTACCTCTAAACTTCCTTGATGCTTATTAACCACAATTTGACGAGCGATCGCTAATCCCAAACCCGTACCTTTTCCTACTCCTTTAGTGGTAAATAAATAATCAAAAATTTGGGACTTTAGTGCCTCTGGCATTCCGGAACCATTATCTCCAATCCGAATCTCTACGGAATTTTTCTCAGGCAAAACCTGGGTAGAAATGGTAATAATTTGATGATTGATTTTGAGACTCTCAAAGGTTGAAGTCATGGCGACTTCATCTAAAACATCGATCGCATTAGCCAAAATATTCATAAAAACTTGGTTGATTTGACCGGGAAAACACTTGATTTGAGGTAAATTGCCATAGTTTTTGACGATATCAATAGCGGGTCGATGTTGATTAGCCTTGAGGCGATGTTTGAGAATTAACAAAGTGCTATCAATACCTTGGTGAATATCGCAGGAAACTTGATGATCTAGATCCGCTCTGGAAAAAATCCTTAAACTGGTGCTAATATCTTTAATGCGATCGCACCCCAGTTTCATCGATTCTAACATTTTTGGCAAATCTTCTAAATGATACTCAATCTCTAATTCCTCATATTTAGCCACCATGTCTTCCCCAGGATCAACAAACTTTTCCTGATATAGTTGCAGATATTCACTCAGAGACTGCACGGATTTAATCGCCTCGTTAATATTACCATGAATAAAGCCGACCGGATTATTAATTTCGTGAGCTACGCCAGCAATTAAATTCCCCAAGGCTGACATTTTTTCCCCTTGAATTAATTGCAGTTGCGACTGTTTAATTTGTTCCACATAATCTTGGGACTGTTGATATAAACGAGCATTTTCTAGGGAAATAGCCGCCTGAGTGCAAAGCAAGTTCACAACCACTAGGCGATCGCTCGTAAATACACCACTGATCCGACGATTTTCTAGGCTCAAAACTCCCACCAAATTACCCTGATTTAAAATCGGTAAACATAACATACTCTTAGGTTTTCGTCCCTGTAAATACTTATCAATTACAGGTAAATCCGTTTGCATATCATCAATAACTACTACTTTCTTAGTATTTTTCACATAATTAATCAGTTTGACTGGGACCTTAGTAGTTTCGCTCAAAAGTTCCCCACAAAGTTCCGTATTTCGGGGAGTAGCAAGCGATCGCACTAGCCAATTTCCATCAGGGTTAGGCAAAATTAAAGCACAGCGTGAAGCCCCAGAATTTTGCAAAATAATCTTAGTGAGTTGCTGCAAAAGTTCCTCTAATTGAATCGTACTAGAGATGGCCTGGGCTGCTTTTAAAATCGCTGAAAAATCCAGCAAATTATTAATACTCGAACCCGACGAACGATTACTCGATGTAGATGTGTGAGTTGAAATACTCGGAGTAACCACAGTTGCTAAAGTCGCCATAGGAGTTAAATTAGATCCCGTCGCTTCTAAAATAGGTTTTAGTAAGTTAGGATAGGTATTTTCCAACTGCTCAGTTTTAGCTTTTGCGCCCCACCTCGCATAACAATAATAGGCTTCCTGCATATAAACCATTGCCAACTTTTCTTTACCCCAATTCAGATAAAACTTAGCCGCTAGTTCATTAGCTAAAGCCTCCTCTTGGATAAATTCGTGTTTTTTGGCTCCTAAAATTGCCTGGTCATATAAATTTATAGCCTCAACTTTTTGATCTAAAACTCGACATTTTTCCGCCTCGATTAAATCCAGCTTATGCTGATGATTCATTGGTGCATAATATGCCCAGTGACCTAAATGCTGTTGATTCTCTTCTACACGCTGCCACAATTCTGATTTCTGTTCATGTTCGGGAGCATAAATGCCTAAAGCCGTGAGGGAATCATAGAAATAAAATCCGGGAATGCTAATCATACCAGCACCACCAATTAAATATTTTTTAGCCTCAATTGCATAAGTTTCAGCTAATTTGAGTTCTGCAAATAAATAGGAAAGCATCATTTTATATAGATAAAATATATACAATCCCAGCACATCATGACTATCAGTAATGCGAGGCAAAATTTCTGTTTCTTCCATCGCTTCACCTGATAAAATGTGAGGGTTGACTGCTAACCCCAATAAATTTAAAGTAGACTGCCAATAAATTCCACAGTAATTGGCAGTGGTTATTTGATTCAATCGTTGTAAAGCGTTATAGTATCCAGATGACTGCTTTTCCAAGGTGACTAGAGTTTCACCACCCCAAAATGAGTTGAGGCAAAAGGTTTGAGCGCAATATCCAGCTTGTTCATGATTGCCAATTTCTAAGGCTTCTTTATAGCTGTCTTGTAGAAGATAAACTACGGTTTTAAGATGGTTTTTTCTGTGTAAAATAAATAAACATACTACATGAGTAACTTCTGGTTTTGCGGTTTTGATGTCTAATTTTTTCACTAATGTTAGCGCCAATTGACCAAACTTCAAACCTCTATCTATATCTTGTAAGAGATTACAACAAATTACTCCATAACAGGCATAACTAAAGGCGGAAGCTGATGTATTGCCATATTCAATTGATAGCTTAACTCCTAAAGAAATAAACACGGGAAATAAGGGAGGTTTGCAGATATAAGCGACGGGAATCATACTATTGGCTATCTGCAAAATCGCGATTTTTTCTAGATCTGTCATTAAGGGTAGGTTAACTAAGTCGTCAATATCGCGATCGCCAATGAGTTCGATAACTTCTGCAACTACTTGGTTAATATCGTTTGGGGTGGGATTTGCTGGGTAATTTACACCCATATTTTGCAGAAACTCTTGACCAATATCAATAGCCTGACTTAGCTGATTTTGAGCCACATTTGCTTGAATTTTAATCCGGTAAACATCCACTTTTTCTACCCACTTTTTACCATGAGACATCACCTCATCAATAAAAGTGTTCATAGTCTCAAAATCACCGGACAAGGCAGCTAATTCCGCCCCCAAATTATAAAATTCTAGGGTGATTTGATATTGTCGTTCCCAGGATTTTTCCCCAAGTGAATATAACCCCGTCTGGGTATAATCTAAACCCGCTTGATAGGCGGTAGCTGCTTTGGCTTTCCGACAAGCTATCAGGTTTAGTTTGGCTAATTCATCCCGTTCTTTTTGGGTGGGAATTAAGGCTATACCATAGTTAAGTTTACTGATGATATCAAAAATGTAATCTTCCCTAGACTCAAGAGGAATTTGTTTCAGCAATAGTTGTCCTATGCGGTAATGAGTAGCCTGTTTTTGCTGTTCAGGAATTAGTGAATAAGCAGCCTGTTGTACCCGGTCATGCAAAAATTTGTATTCTACTTTTTCAGTATGGATACTGTTTAACTCCGTTTTATACTCAGCTAGATATAATTTATAAAGCTGAGTTTCCGGGATGATTAAACCGTATAATAGGGCTTTCCATAAAGCGATCGCTACTTGGGTTGGTGATTTTTCACAAACAATTGCTAATGTATCCAAATTAAACTGATTTCCCAGACAAGCCGCTAACTGTAATATCTGCTGAGTTTCTTCCGGTAATTTTTGCAACTGAGTCGCCATAAACTCAACTACATCATCCGTGATAGATAGGGAATTAACTTGGGCTAGATCACATTCCCAGGAGCGTTTTTTTAGATTAAAGTTAATACATTTATCGTTATATAATGCTTTCAAAAACTGAGTGATAAAAAACGGATTTCCTTTGGTTTTACGATTAATTAATTCGGTGATAGGATCGGCTAGTTCAAATGTACAAGCTAAGGTATCCGCCACTAACTGATTACTATCCTCAAACTCCAGAGGACTTAAAGTAATAGTATGAACCGTTTTACCCATTTTTTTCAGTTCTTCTACTGTGAACATCAAAGGATGCACGGGAGACACTTCATTATCCCGATAAGCCCCCAATAACAGTAGATAGGTCTTTTCTTCCATTAATAGCTTCATTAACTCCAGAGAGGCTAAATCTGCCCACTGTAAATCATCTAAAAATATCACCAGTGGATGCTCATAAGTTGTCAAGACCGAGATAAATTTTTGAAATAGCAAATTAAACCGATTTTGGGCGGCAGTTCCAGATAATTCCGGGACCGGAGGTTGAGGGCCGATGATTTTTTCCAGTTCGGGAATTACTTCAATTAAAACTTGTCCGCCACCTCCTAAAGCTCCTAAAATTTTACCTTTCCATTGTTCAAGCTGAAAATCAGACTCTGACAATAGTTGCCACATTAAATTCCTTAATGCTTGCACAAAACCTGAGAAAGGGGTATTATGATTTAATTGGTCAAATTTACCTTTAATAAAATAGCCTTGCTGGCGGGTAATCGGTTTGTGGACTTCATGGACTACAGCGGTTTTACCAATCCCAGAAAAACCCGCCACTAACATAATTTCTGATGCGCCATTAGCTACCCTATCAAAAGCTGCTAATAATTCCTCAATTTCGTTTTCTCGACCATAGAGTTTTTCGGGAATTAAAAAGCGATCGCTCAAGTCACAAGAGGCGATCGCAAACTCGCCAATATTACCAGTTTTTTGCCACTGTTGCCAACAATTTTCTAAATCATGTTTGAGTCCCCAAGCACTCTGATAACGATCCTCAGCATTTTTTGCCATTAATTTCGCTACGATATCAGATAAAACCTTCGGCACATCAGGGTTAACCTCATGTAATGGAGTTGCCATTTTAGCCAAATGACAATAGACTAATTCCATAGGATCATCAACATTAAAAGGCAACTCTCCCGCCAGTAATTGATAGAAAGTTATTCCCAGAGAATATAAATCACTGCGGTAGTCGGTGCCGCGATTCATCCGGCCAGTTTGTTCTGGGGATAAATAAGCTAAAGTCCCTTCTAAAATATTAGGATTTTGGATAGTCTGATTTTCTTTTGGCAATAATGAAGCCAAGCTAAAGTCAATCAATTTAATTTCTTTAGTTTCGGGATGAATCAGAATATTTGCGGGTTTAATATCTTTGTGAATTACCCGTTCTTGAGACAATCCGTGCAGAATTTCTGCTAGTTGCAACCCTATAGCTAAAAAGTCAGGAATTAAGATTTTGTCTGGTTGCCACTGATTCAGAGAAATATGTCCCTCATAGGGCATCACTAAGGCATAACTATTGCCATAATTTTCTAAAGATAAAGGTTTGACAATTCCTGAAAGTTCCAGATTTTTCGCCAGTGTATATTGATTGCGAAACTGAGCCAGTTCATTAAAATTCGGATGGGGATTCCGTAAAACTTTGATGATTACCGCTTGGTTATCACTGGTTCTAGTGCCTTTATAAACTATGGTGCGGGTTCCTTGATAGATAATTTCGCCAAAGTTGTACAAGGGAAGAGTCATAATCATGGGGTAAGCTGTGGTTAATAGGGTTGACTCAATCAGAACTTGGATAGATAGGCGCTTCCAGGCTTTCCTAGCCTCGGTCTAGTTAATTGTGGGCGGTCTGTGATTAAACTTTTGATAGCTTAACCTATAAAACCAAAATTTTCTGTAAATTGTGCTATAGAGTAATACAAACTTCGCAGTTATGCCAAGGGTAACTTGATCACAAATTCTGTCCCCACCCCTGGGGCTGATGAAAAACTCAACTCTCCGTGGTGATTTTGGGTGATAATTTGGTAGCTAGTTGGTAATCCCATCCCTGTACCTTGACCTACGGCTTTGGTCGTAAAGAATGGGTTAAACACTTTGTTTTGATGTTCGGGACTGATGCCAATACCATTATCTTTTATGGCAATCAATATTTGCTTTTTCTGGGCGAGGCGTGTTTTGATGTTTATACATCCTCTATAATCAGAGTTTGCCGCAGTATTTAATAGATTTCGTCTTTCCTCGATCGCCTGAATAGCATTAATGAGTAAATTCATAAATACCTGATTTAATAGGCTGCTATAACATTCAAATAACGGCAAATCTCCATAGTCTTTAATTACCTGAATTGCCGGACTTCCATTGCTACCATTGACGCGATTTTGGAGAATCACTAACGTGCTATCAATATTTTCGTGAATATCCACCGATTTTAACTTGGCTTCATCTAAACGGGAGAAGGTACGCAGGGATTTAACAATATCCCGAATCCGGGAGGCTCCATTAGTCATTGAACTAATGATTTTTGGGAAATCATCCTTAATAAAATCTAAATCCATATCCTCAATTAAATCGCTAATTTCTGGGGGAGGGTCAGGATACAATTCTTGATAAGTATCAATCAATTCTAACAAAGATTCCGTATAGGTAGAAGTGTGGGTTAAATTGCCGTAAATAAAACTAACTGGGTTATTGATTTCATGAGCCACACCGGCGACTAATTGACCTAAACTAGACATTTTTTCAGCTTGAATTAACTGCACTTGTGTTTCTTGTAATTCCCGATATGCTTTTTGTAATTCCTTACCTTTGGCTTTGGACTCCTGATAAAGTTGAGCTTGATAAATGGCGATCGCTACCTGAGTTGCCAGATTTTGTAGGAGTTCTATTTCATCATCTAACCAAGAGCGATCGCATTCGCAACCCTTAATACAATCACTCTGAACTCTCCCGATTTCAAAACCTCCAATTGTCCCGCCAGCAGTATGCACAGGTAACACCAAATAACTGTCAATTCCTGACTGTTGACAAAATTCTTTTAAGGGTTCATCTTGGCTATCCTTAACTACATCTACCCGATATATTTTGCCATGAAATAAATGATAAAATAATTTCGGTAAATCATCAATATTATAACTCCCTATCCAACTAGGTATTCCTGAATTTTTCTGCTCCTTAACATTTTCTAAGCAGGGTGGATTGGTATCGGCTCTATACCATACAAATGCACAAATATCAACTTGAATTTCCTGAAAAATCGCATTGACAGCATTTTGCAAAATCGTATCTAAATTAAGAGAATTGCGAATTTCGGTGCTGATCCGATTTAAAGTTTGGGTGCGACTCAGCAAAGATTGCAACTTTTGTTCCGCTTTTTGGCGTTCCCTTAAAGCCGCTTGCTGTTCACTAATATCTCGAACAATAGACAAAACATCATTACCACAGGGAGCAAACCGCGCCTCATAATTTCGGACCCCTTCAGGCATTTCTAGTTCATATTCCAACACCTGAATTTGTTGAGTTTTTAGGGTTTCTGCAATAGCTTGACTGGTTGGTATAGCCAGAAAATCAGGCAAGACTTCATGGATATTTCGACCCAAAAATTGCGAGGGTTCTATTAACGGTGTCACCTGTGGAGATGGCTTATAATCAACCAAAACATAATCGGATCTATAGCGGAACATCATATCAGGAATAGCATCCAGCAAAGCGCGGGTCTGAGCCTCGCTTTCTTTTAAGGCATTTTCCGCCTGTATCCGGTCTGTAATATCTTCAAAAATTCCCACCAAACCAATTACCTTTCCGTCGGCATCATGGAGAGGTATTTTAGTGGTTTCTACCCAATTAATGCTACCATCAGCATTGCTTTTATTTTCAATTAATTTGATTTGGGGTCGATCGCTATTCATCACCTGGCGATCGCAAGTGCGATAATGTTCAGCTTCTTTTCGGCTCACACAATAATCATAATCCGTTTTTCCTATAAAAAAGCTCGTATTTTCACGACCGAAAGCCGTAGCAAAAGCCTGGTTACACCCCATAACCACACTATGAGAATCCTTCCAAAATATCGACTGTGGCAGAGCATCAAGAATAGTTTGCAACAACTCCCGCGATTGATAAACTTCCTCTTGCGCCTTCACTCTTTCCGTAATATCCATCACCGTCCCAAACATCCGCACCACCTGCTCGTCCCGCTGTTCTATTTCAATCCGAGCATTCAGATAAGCCACCTCATCACCAGCACGCACAACCCGAAAATCGAAGTTTTGGGGAATCCCCTTATTAGCTTCCGCAACCCTATTTTGAAAGAAAGAGCGATCGTCAGGGTGAATTCTGGTCAGATGTTCTGCAAAAGTCGGCTCACCTTGTTCCGGACTCATACCAAACAGATTAAATACCTCTTCCGACCAAGTAACCTTTTGGGTTTGAGTCTCAAAAGACCAGTTCCCAAGATGCGCCACTTTTTGAGCTTTTTGCAGTTGATTAGTCAGTTCTTGTAGCGCCAGTTCATTAGCTTTACGCTGCGAAATATCCTGATAAATTCCCATAAATCGCAGCGGTTCACCCAAACGATTCCTCTCCACAATTTTACCAATACCTAAACCCCATTTATAGGAACCATCCTCGCATCGTAAACGATGTTCAGTCTCATAAATATCAATTTCTCCCCGGATATGTCGATTCATATTCTCAGAAACTAATTCCATATCCTCTGGGTGAATTCGACTGATCCACTCATTAACATTATGATGAACCACCCCTTCCGTCGCACCGATAAAATTCCGCCAATGTTCCTCCGATAAAACCAACTCATTAGTTTGCATCTTCCAATCCCAAGTGCCAATATCAGCTGATTCTAGGGCAATTTCTAAACGAATATGACTTTCCCGCACCGCCATTTCCGCCTGTTTACGGTCATGAATATATCGGGCAATTCCCAAACATCCTATCACCTCACCTTCATCATTTCTCATCGCCGACACATTAGTAGAATGCCAGTAATAGCGATTATCTTTATGTAACACCCTATATTCAGCACCTCGCACTTTTTCCCCTAATAAAGCTCGATGAAAAGCATCTACACAAATTGGCAGATCTTCACTATGTACAAACTCGGCAAAAGAAATACCCAACAACTCATCAATGGGATATCCCGTAATTTCTTCAAAATTTGGGCTCACATAACTAAAAGTGCCATCCACATCAGCAATAAACACCATATCATTGAGATTTTCAGTCAAATTCCGAAACTGACTCTCGCTTCTTCGTAGGGCAATTTCACTTTCTTTTTGCTCAGTAATATCTCGCACATAACCATACCAAGTCGTGCTACCATCCTGCTCTCGTTGGGGTGTAGCATGACCAAGCAACCATAACAATCGACCATCAGGGTGAGTTATACGATACTCGCAAAGCCAGGGAGTCAAATTTTTCGCCGATGCCAAAATCGACTCTTCTACCAACTGTATATCATCAGGATGCAGCGCATTAAAAAGGGCACTAGCATCAGACCGCACGGCTTCTGGTTCAATACCATAAATCTCTCGTAACCCTTCGCTACTGTAGGGAAAAGCAAACCCACCATCGAGATTTTGACAAAACTTATAAATTATCCCAGGAATGTGGCGACCAATTTGTTGCAGACAATACTCTGCGTCCATTTGTGCGGTAATCTGTCCCAGTTTTTCAGGAGTACAGACAGAGGCGGCTAAGGCAGATTGCAACGATTCTACCTGTTCTTGTAGGCTTTTGATTTCGGTAACATCTCGTAAAGTTACCAGATGACAATTAGGCAAAAAATTAGCCCTAGCCATATACTCGACCATCACCACACCACCATCAGGTCGTATCAGACGAAATGAGCCACGCATCTCCCCTTGGTGGAGGAAATCTTGCCAAGTTTCCTCAAAATTAAAGCCGGGTTCAGCAAAATCACTAATCCGACATCCCATCAAATCTTGATGTGGCAACCCAAATAATTGGCAAGCGGCCTGGTTAGCATCAAGGTAATATCCCAAGTCATCTGCTATAACCATCCCATCTGTCCCAGCTTCAAACAAAGCCGATAGGGGACTATCTGGGGTGATCACGGGTCTGACTAATTTCTTCGGTTTAACCCTATGACGGGAATGAGCAGATAAAACCTGGATTTGATTGGAGAATATCATAATCAATTAAGATAACAGAGAACTTGTGGGCAGACTCCCTCGTTTCCTGTGCCACCTTTAGGGACTACCTAGGGATGAGTCATCACTTGAGCAGTCATAAAATTTTCGGACCCTTAGAAAACCAAGACGGATGCGATTATGATTAATTATGGCTCAAAATATTTCCAGTCGCCATAGGTGGCATAATTTTAGTCTATTTTCGGTGCTAAATAGAAATAATCCCCGTCTTGATACCAAGAGGGGATTAGCAACAACACCTGGGCAACAACGGATAATCTATGATTCTGTTATCTGGGACAAACAGAAATATTGTTAGCGTTCAGAACAATTCTTCCAGCAGAACGTTGATTAATTAACACGGGGTTTCCGGTATCAGTTTTAATGATCAGGGGATCAAGTCTCTTGCATTCCTGAACCCGTTCGCCCCACTCCTCAACCCGGCGGGTATATTCAGCGCGGACGCGGGGAATATTATCTAGGGTAATGCCGGCCGGAATTGGTGGCAGATTAGGAATAAATACTTCATCGGTGATTACTGCGTCACTTCTGATGTTGCGGTTAACTCCTAATTCATAGATAATCGGATAGCGGAAAGCAGAAGGGAGAGTCCGAAAAGGATTAGCCAAATCGGGCAAGCTGTAGTACCTGGGGGGAGTCACTCTGCCAGTTTGCGGATCTGGTCGCTGGTATCTGATATCAAAATCTGATGGAGTTGTGGGAACTCCAATTTGAGCGAAGGCTTTGACAGGCATGAATGCTGTAATCAGCACACACAACCCACCTAACAGTTTAGACTTCATTAAACTCATCTCCTCAAAATCACCTAGTGGTTTGCCGATCCATCCTACAGGCTATTGCCCTAGGATTCTAAGTTCCTGAGACTTTTGCCAGAGGTATCTCGGAACTCTAGCAAATTTTACCTCAGATATCAACTGATATTATTACCGGAACCAAACTATTGTCCCGGATATCTATTTACTCAGGATTGGTGACGATCGCATTACCATAGCCAGTAGCCACTATAAGGCCAAATCTGATAAATTGTTTATCCTAACCAAAATCATCACCAAATTATCTGCTCAAGATCCATCTATGACATCCAACAACGACTCGCGCCGCCTCGCCAAATTTAGGGGCTACCGGGAATCTATCACGGTTAAACCCATCACTAGCCTCCAGAGAAAAATCGGCATTTGGGTATGTGGGCTGATTCTCGGATTCGTCCTTAGCCAAACCCACGCCTATTGTGCCGCAGCAGGCGATCGCATAATTTCCGCCATTACCAACCCCCCACAACCGCCACCCACCCCAACCCAGGTAGGGCCGGATTTTGAACTCAGCCAAATTCCCCTACCAAACCCTTTTGAAACCGCCAGCAACAGCCCCCAAGCCAATCAACCCAGCCATCAACGGGAATTTAGGGGAGTATGGGTCGCCTCGGTAGTTAATATTGACTGGCCCTCAGCTTCCAATCTATCGGTAGCCCAACAAAAATCTGAACTCCTAGCTATCCTTAACCGGATGCAGGAATTAAACCTTAACGCCCTAGTCTTGCAAATTCGCCCCACTGGCGATGCTTTCTATCAGTCCCAAATTGAACCCTGGAGTACCTGGCTGACGGGAAGACAAGGGCAAGCCCCTAATCCCTTCTATGACCCCCTACAATTTGCCGTTGAAGAATCCCACAAGCGCAATATTGAACTCCACGCCTGGTTTAATCCCTATCGCGCCCGCATGGGTTCAGAAAGGGGTCCTTTTGCACCCAATCACATGGCCGCGGTTTATCCCCAATACGCCTACCGCTACGGCGACCTAATTTGGATGGACCCTGGTGCGAAAGAAGTACAAGACCGCACCTATAACGTGATTATGGATGTTGTCCGGCGCTACGACATAGATGCGGTTCACCTGGATGATTATTTTTACCCCTATCCCAAACCCGGAATTGCTTTCCCGGACGGACAAACCTACAACGCCTATCGAGCGGCTGGGGGTAATCTCTCCCTGGCTGACTGGCGGCGAAATAATGTCAATCAGATGATATTCCGCCTATATCAGGGGATTAAGGAAATTAAGCCCTATGTCAAATTTGGCATTAGTCCCTTTGGTATTTATCGCCCTGGAAAGGCTCCGGGAATTGTGGGTATGGATCAATATGAGGCTATCTTTGCTGATGTCAAATTATGGATGGATAGGGGATGGTTAGATTATCTCTCTCCCCAACTTTATTGGCGCATTGACCCCCCACAACAGAGCTATCCGGTGTTATTGGATTGGTGGGTACGGAATAACCCCTTCCAGCGCCATATTTATGCGGGAAACTTTCTGAGTCAATTGGCTAATGGTTGGCCGGTGTCTGAGTTTCAGCGACAAGTCCAGATTTCTCGCCAAAAAGCTAATCAGCTTTCCCTGGGAAATATCTTTTTTAGCATGAAGATGTTTCGGGATAATCAAAGTGGTGTGAATGAGGTATTTAAATCATCTGTTTACCCAACTCCGGCTCTGCCGCCGTCTATGCCTTGGCTAGACAATGAACCACCACAACCCCCAACGGGTTTACAAGCTAGTTCCGGGATGATTTCCTGGAATCCATCTCCTGATCATGATATCCGATCTTGGGCTTTATACCAGCAGTTTACCAATGGTTGGCAGTTGGTGAGAGTCCTCGATCGCAATACCACAGCGGTCAGGGTCTCACCAGGAACCTACGCCGTCCGAGCGGTCGATCGCATGGCTAACGAAAGTTCAGAGGCGATCGTTAATGTCAGTTAATTTCTAACTTCATCAAGAGGCGGGTTAATTCACTTAATTGGTCACCATTGACCCTGAGCAGATAACCCGCCTTTATTATGGCAACTTCCCACTTCCCTATTTATGACTTTTATCTCCACCGATTACGCTATCTTCCTGTTTTGTGTCTTCCTGATTTATTGGCTAACACCCTGGCGCAAAGGCAGATTAATCATACTATTAGCAGCCAGTTTAATATTTTATGCCTCCCTACAAATTCAATATATCCCCCTGCTGTTACTGTGCATTTTCTTTAACTTTGGTTTAGCCCTCTCTATCGGTGAGCCTTTAGAAGACTGGCAAATTGCCAATAGTTCCTTCAACCGTCGCCGCCTGATTTTATTGTGGATTGGAATTACCATCAACCTCCTACTATTACTAGGCTTTAAATATATTCCTTTTCTGCTCAATATCATTGGCGGCATCTTCAATAATAATCAGATTCAAGATGCAGCGGTTTGGGTAAGTTCCTATATTGTACCACCTTTAGGATTGAGTTTTTTCTGCTTTGAAATAATCGCCTATTTAATAGATGTATATAGAGGCGCACCCCCCACCAATTCTTTACTAGAATTTACCAGCTATAAATTCTTATTCCCCAAATTCATTGCCGGCCCAATTACCCGCTATCATCATCTCAAAAATCAATTCCAAACCCTGCAATTTCCCACACCAGAAAAAATCACAGATGGTTTATGGTTGCTGGCTATGGGCGCAGTCAAAAAAGGAATTTTTGCCGATCGCATTGGTATTTTCGTAGACCTAAGTTTTGAAAACTTACAACGGGCTGGAAGTGGCGACTTATGGCTGGCTACAGTGGCTTATGGTTTACAGCTTTATTTAGATTTTACCGGCTATGTAGACCTAGCCAGAGGTACAGCATTACTACTAGGATTAAACTTACCAGAAAATTTTGATGCTCCCTATTTTACCACCAGTATCGCCGATTTTTGGCGACGATGGCATATCACCCTAGGGGACTGGCTGCGAAATTATCTATATTTTCCCCTAGGAGGGTCAAGGGTGGGACTCACGCGCACCTGTCTCAACTTACTAATTGTCATGTTAATTGCGGGAATTTGGCACGGCGCAGCCTGGGGGTTTATTTTATGGGGGGTATTACACGGGGTAGCTTTAGTCATTCACCGACTGACAGACACCCTATCTAAACAGTTATCAATAGAGTGGATTTGGCTAACTTTTCCAGGTATAATTATCAGTTGGTTTATCACCCAATTAATGGTTTTTTGGACTTGGATTTTCTTCAGACTTCCTGACTTAAAGGATTCATTTTGGGTAGTGCAAAACCTTTGGGGCACCCGCGCCGACATTCAATTTGCCCACCTAGTTTATGTGGAGGCTTTAGGAGTTGAAAGAATTGATTTAGCCAGGATTCTAGTTGGGGTAATCATAGCCATGGCGATCGCCACCGCATTTCGACGGGGTTTAAAAGTACAACTCAACTGGCCGATTAAGTTAATTTTAGTTCCCCTGTGCTTTTTCGCGGTCTTATTATTAGCCCCAGAAGGTGGTTTACCCTACATTTATTTTGACTTTTAAGCCCCAGGACTCCCCCCCAGTGATACCCCAACCACATCGCCAGAAATTAGGAATCTTGATTAAGTTTTAAAACCGCCATAAAAGCCTCTTGGGGAACATCCACCGACCCCAAAGCCTTCATCCGTTTTTTACCCTTAGCCTGCTTCTGGAGTAATTTCTTTTTACGGCTAATATCACCGCCATAACACTTAGCTAAAACGTCCTTACGCAAAGCTGGTATATGTTCACTAGCGATCACCTTAGAACCGATCGCCGCTTGAATAGGGACCTTAAACTGATGGCGAGGAATCAACTCTTTGAGTTTTTCCGCCATTCCCCGTCCGACATTATAGGCTTTATCCCGATGAACAATCATCGCCAGGGAGTCTACAGTATCCTTATTAATCATAATATCCAGCTTAACCAAAGGATTCTCACGGTAGCCGACAAAATGATATTCCATACTGGCATATCCCCGCGATCGCGATTTCATTTGATCAAAAAAGTCCGTCACCACCTCAGCCAAAGGAACCTCATAAACCAAAGTTGTCCGCCCCATAGTCAGATATTTCATATCCAGAAAATCACCCCGCCGACCTTGGGCTAATTCCATCAAAGTACCCACAAAAGTCTCTGGGGTAATCATTTCTACCCGCACATAAGGTTCCTCTATTTTCTCGCGGTGATTAGGTTCGGGTAATTTACTCGGGTTATCAATCATCAGCACTTCCCCAGTATTAGTGGTCACCCTATAGACCACAGAAGGAGAAGTGACAATCAAATTTAGGTCATATTCTCGTTCCAATCTCTCTTGGACAATTTCCATGTGTAGTAACCCCAAGAAACCACACCGGAAACCAAACCCCATAGCACTAGACGTTTCAGGTTCGTATGACAAAGAAGCATCATTTAACTTGAGGCGATCGAGGGCTTCTCGTAAGTCGGGAAACTGGTCAGCATCAATAGGAAATAACCCACAAAATACCATGGGTTTAGCCTCTGTGTATCCAGGGAGAGGGTTATCCGCCTGATTTTTAGCCATAGTAATGGTATCACCAACCCGGGCATCTTCCACAGCCTTAATCGCCGCACCCAGATAGCCGACTTCCCCGGCGTGCAATTCATCAACAGGGGTTTGAGTGGGGGCTAATACTCCTAACTCATCAATTTCGTATTCTTTACCAGATGCCATTAAACGAATGCGATCGCCTTTTTTAACCGTCCCGTCCATGACCCGAAAATAGACAATCACCCCACGATAACTGTCATAATAGCTATCAAAAATCAACGCCCGCAGTTTCTCGGATACGGTATCCTTGGGAGGCGGAACTAATTTGACAATAGACTCCAAAATCTCCCCAATACCAATACCTTCCTTAGCAGAAGCGCGGATCGCATCGGAACAGTCTAAACCAATAATTTCCTCAATTTCCCCAGCGACCCGTTCAGGTTCAGCTCCAGGTAAATCAATTTTATTGAGGACTGGGATAATTTCTAAATCATTCTCCAAAGCTAAATAGACATTAGCCAAGGTTTGCGCTTCCACCCCTTGGGAAGCATCCACAACTAACAGCGCTCCCTCACAAGCAGCCAAAGAACGGGATACCTCATAGGAAAAGTCCACATGGCCAGGAGTATCGATCAGATTCAAAACATATTCCTGACCATCTTTGGCTGTATAATTCATCCGAGCGGCCTGGAGTTTGATGGTAATCCCCCGTTCCCGTTCAATATCCATGGAATCTAGGAACTGTTCCTTCATCTGGCGATCAGCGACAGTCCCGGTCTGCTGAAGTAGGCGATCGGCTAAGGTAGACTTACCATGATCAATATGAGCAATAATCGAAAAATTACGAATCCGAGTTACAGGAACGTTAGTCATAAGGGGTAACTTTTTAAAACCAGTCAGTGGGAGGATGGGTGCTTAACGTATTTTAACAAAAAATTGGCGACCGTAGCGATCGCACCCACAACTGATCAAACCAAAATCCGGTTATAGCCTTGTAGCGGACAAAATAAGCCCCCAAAATGCCATATACAGCATTTTCTGAGGCTCAAGTTTTTGGATAAACCATCTAAGGTTGTTTTTCCAGTTCCGATTTCATCTTTTCTAGGGTCATGTGCATTTGTTGGAACATCTGGTCAGGGGTAATCCCAAACTGGCCTAGTTGAGTTTTTAACTGTTCCATAGTCATCTGGGCCATGAAATCCTCAGACAGTTCAAACCGCTTCATAAAGATACGGTAACGATCCATCATCGATTCCATATTCTCAATAAACAGTTTTTTGCCCTCTCGGTCAAATTTCCCATAATCGCTTCCCAGTTGGATTAAAGACTGATAGTCCTCAAATAACTGTTTGGCTTCTTGCTGTACAATCTCAGATTCAAAGAAACTCATAATTGGTTAAATCTTTTATACAACAGGCGATCGCGATTCCTTAACCCAGGAATTGCTCCTATATTTTGTCTACAATTGTAACACCGAAATCTCGGCTACTGTACCCCCCAAGGGTCGCAATTGCCGTACCACTTCGGGCTATAATCCTTATAGACAAATTTTATCTTAGATCGGCCCTAATCGTTTCCAAGGCCAAAAACGCCAAGCCGCCCTACCAATAATGTTCTGTTGGGGTAAAAATCCCCAGATGTGGGAATCATTGCTATCGTTGCGGTTATCTCCCATGACAAAATACTGTTGGTCAGGTACCAAATTCGGTCCCCAATCATACTCAGGAGGTTCCGCGATATACTCTTCTGCGATCGGATCATTATCTAAATAAACCTTACCGCCGCGAATTTCCACCAGTTGACCTGGTTCACCAATAATACGCTTGATAAATGCTTGGTCTTTGGTGTAGCCTTGAACCCTTAACTGTCCAGGTGGCGTAAAAACAATAATATCCCCAAACTTGGGAGGACTGAATCTATATAAAACCTTTTCTACCACTAAGCGATCGCCAATTTCCAAAGTCGGGAACATTGAATCCGAGGGAATATAACGGGGTTCAGCCACAAAAATGCGGATTAGTAACGATAGACTCAAAGCCACCGCCAGAATCACCAAATTTTCCCGAAATTTCCCCCCTTTAGCGGTTGGAGCCGGGTCTTTGGGCTTGGTTTCCCCTTGTGGTTCCTGTTTTTGTTCCTGGGATCTCATTTTGGTTGATTCAATCCTCTGAGTTAGACAACTTAGGCGATTTGTGATGGTGAAAACGAATCCCTAGGAAAATATCATACATGAAACCCCAGAAGTCCTTGCCATTAAGCAATCCCAAGGTTTGGGGAGAGCCTTTGGCATCTAACAGAGGTTTAGTCGCTTCGTAGGCAGGTTTATATTTATACCAGGGAATTGACGGCCACAGATGATGGATCAAGTGGTAGTTTTGTCCCAAAATCAAAATATTGAGGAGCGCACTAGGATAAACCCTGGCATTTTTCCAGCGATTGCGTTCTTGAAAAGGACGATGGGGCAAATAGTCAAAGAATAAGCCCAAAGCCAGTCCTACCACTAAAGCCGGAGTAAACCAGAAGTTGAGAATATAGCCCAAAAAATCATAGTGAACCCCTAGGGCGACAATTACCACGACCACCATACGGCTTAAAAACCACTCCAGTAACTCATACTTGCGCCACAGTCGCCGCCGGAAGAAGAAAATCTCGTGATAAAAAAATCTGGCTGCAATTAACCACAACGGCCCCCCTGTGGAAACAAAATGATCAGGATCATTGTCTGGGTCATTAACATGGGCATGATGTTGGATATGGACCCGGGTAAAAACTGGAAAGGCAAAACCCAACATTAAAGCACTACCATGTCCCAGAATCGCATTCAGGGTGCGATCGCGGTGTGCAGAATTATGGGATGCGTCATGAATGACTGTCCCTGCTAGATGTAGGGCTAGTACATTACACAAAAAACAGAACCAATTAGGCCAGTGCCAGCACCAGTAACCTAGAGTAGAACTAATGACGATCGCAATAGCCCCTAAGAACATAAGGAGGGTTATATTTAAACCCCCTTCCGGGACTAGGAAATCCTTGGGAACCGTCAGCAGCTTCTGGCCCTCCGACATTATTGTTTGCACTCCTTAGAAGTTTGACACCTGAGTATTTTACGCGAGTCCTGAGCAACTGTAAATATTTGTAAACAAAATGAGTTGCCACCTTGCCTAAGAAAATATCACTACTTTACCTGAAGGAGGAAAAAAATTCCATGTTTACACAATTCAAGTTTGGTTGGCGTAAATTTTCCCCTATTTTCGGGGTGATCAGCTTATCCTTAGCCATGCCTCTGGTAATCAATCAGGGTGCGGCCACAGCTAGGCCCCTGTCCATAGGCGATCGCCATTTTAGTCCCTCCTGGTCCCAGATTACTGATCAACTCGGTCTTCCTAGGATTAATTTTCCCCAAAACCCACAACCAATCCCTACACAAACCTCTATTCCTCCCCAGCAAGAGGAGACAGTTCCCATTCCCCAGGTAGAAGTAGAAACAGAAACCGCCAATATTCCCCGGTTCCGCTGTGAAGTGGTCAACGGTCAATATACAGTTATGTATTATCCCGTCAGCCAACCAACTCAAGGCTTCCCCTGGGCGGTTCCTGGTGAAATGGGAGGTGGTTGGACTCCCCAACGTCGCTGTCAGGAAATTAGTAGCCGTCTGGAGTCCTATCGCCCTGATGGGTTGGTGGCTTTACAGACCGCTGTAGAAAATGGCCACAACACTGTTTGTGCTACTACGGAAGATATCCCTCAATGTCGGATTGTCCTGACGGTTCCGGCTGGCGAAAGTGCCGAAGTCGTGCGCGATCGCATTTTTCAGAATTTGTTAATTGCTGACAGCGGACAGAGTACCCAGGGAGTTTTGACTTTGGTCAATGAACGCTCAACCCTTGGTACACTGGAAGGCATCATTCCCAGGAGTTCGTCTAATCGTTCCCAAGGGATTCTGTTAAAACCTTTCCTAGACCCAGCAGACGGCGGCACTGGAAATCGCATGGATCGCCGTTTCTTCCGCTAATCTCCCCTTAAACCCCCAAATCCGGGGGTTTGGTGGTGGGTCAGGATTTGTCAACACCAAAAAACCGGAGCGAGGTCACGCGCCGTCTGTAGATAGCGGCGAGAAGATTGAGTATATTGGTCGGGCATTCATCCGCACCTGGCAAAAAGGATGGGGTATTCTGCCCGACATTTTCGATAAAATTTGGTGGTGGTAGAGCGATCGGCCACAGTATAATACTAGCGAATCCGATCTAAAGCCCGCATTCCTCCCCAACGCTCCACAATTTTGTCATCATAATCATCAGCAATTTCTAGCACCGCATTTACCGAAGATTCCAGTTCAATTTTGTCGCAGGTCGAACCCACAATGGTATGCTCGAACAGAACATCACCATTATCATCAATGCCAAAGGCTCCAAAGCGCATATTGCTGTTTTCCCGCAACAGAAACCGCATCAGGTCTGGGGTAAGTTCTGTTCCCGTCACCACATAGGAACGAGTGTTAATAATTGCCTCATCTTTTCCCCACGGAAAAACAAACACCTCCACCAGTGCTGACCCCATAAACAGGGCCAGTCCCGGCACATCCTGTCTGGCACAAGGAAATTTACCGTAAAGTTCCCTCATCCAAGTAGTAATTTTCTCATAACAGGCTTCCTGTATTGCACTCTCGAATTTCATCGGCTTCCCCCTTTCAGTATATTGATCATAGTTTTACCAAACACTTGTGCCAGAATGTCCTCACTACAACTTTTTTAGTGTTAGTGGGTATTAATGGCAACCAACAAATCATATCCCGACCAGGCAACCATGATCTGATACATTTACGCGACATTTTTCCGGTTGTTCCCGGACAATGCGACGATT
>NZ_JARPLU010000210.1:0-6944 GCF_032349615.1 Limnospira sp. PMC 1279.21
GTATTATACCGTATTGCCGTAAAATGTTAACCTAATTTGAGATGAAATCATGCTCTCTCAACAACGAATAAAGGGTTCATTGTAACACAACTTAGATTTTACCATTGCCCCCTACCCCGTGATTCCCCCGGAGCAAGGAGCCTGTCCATTATCGTGCGTTACCCCTAGGAAGAGTCAAACCCTCAGCGGCTGCTCGATATTCTTCCACCGCTTCGCTAAAGTCAATAGGAAGCACAGCCACGACATTTTCATGGGGACGGGGAATAATTACCCAAGTTTCCAAAGCCCCCCCATATACCTTCTCTACTGCTGCAATACCAGCATCCATAGCGGTTTTCACCTCGGAAACATCCCCTCGTATCATCACTGTAAACCGAGCGCTACCCGCCCGGATATAGCCCACCAGGGTGACACGACCCGCTTTAACCATTGCATCTGCTGCCGCTAAAATCCCTGGAAACCCCTTAGTTTCCAGTGCGCCCACTGCTTGTTGTGACATCAAAAACTCTCCTGAGTGAATAATAACCCGTCGCTGCACTTGAACTTGAGTCTAGCGACAATTGTTGACAAATTTACCAGAATATGCTATGTGTACATACTCTAAACCAGAGCGACCAGTTAGACTCGGAAGGGTTCGCTCTTGGGGGTATGGTGAATAGGAAGAACATCAACAATATTAGGCGGGGGGTTAGGAATGGTGTAGTGGGTAATAATTGTACACCCAAAGGTATTTTCCGCCGCTGCAATACCTGCCTCCATTGCGGGCTTAACTTCGGAAACTCCGCCCCGAATGGCAACCATAAACTCTCCCCGTTCTGCTAAATCAAAATATACTAAAGTCACCCGTCCAGCTTTAACCATTGCATCAGCCGCCGCCAGTACACCCGGAAAACCCAAGGTTTGAATTACACCCACCGCCTCTGGCATGGAATGTCTCCTCGCTCATTGATATTGCTCAAGCTAATTTTACGCCGAAAATAGCACTTAAACATACTATTGGTTTAGAAAACTTTAGGAACAGTGGACCGCCGAGTGATGATGGTTAACAGTAACCAGACCTCTGGTTCCCGATTCCCGATCGCTGGTATATATAAAATTAGATGGGTTAAGGGACAGACAAAATGGCCAAAGGACGTATAGCGGAAATTTTGCGGACAGGTAAACCGGGTGAAGCGGTAACAGTTCAGGGTTGGGTGAGAACTAAACGGGAGCTGAAGGAGTTTACCTTTGTTGAGGTTAATGATGGGTCTTGTATGGCTAACCTTCAGGTAGTCCTCAACCCCGATTTAACTGATTATGCAGCAATTTTACGACAACTGAACACCGGCGCATCGGTGGAAGTGACGGGAGAAATTGTCTCCTCTCCTGCTAAAGGTCAACGTATTGAACTGAAGGCTGATACAGTACAGGTCTATGGTGAGGCTGACCCTCAGACCTATGTTTTGCAGAAGAAGCGACACTCTTTTGAGTTCCTACGCACGATCGCCCATTTGCGATCGCGTACTAACACCTATGGCGCAGTCTTTCGGGTTCGTAACGCCTGTGCGGCGGCGGTTCACCAATTTTTCCAAGAAAGAGGCTTTCTGTGGATACATACCCCTATTATCACCGCCAGCGACTGCGAAGGCGCGGGAGAATTATTTTCCGTCACCAGTTTAGATCTCAATCATCTACCCCTCACGGAGACGAAAACTGTCGATTTCTCCCAAGACTTCTTTGGAAAACGCGCATTTCTTACCGTTAGCGGTCAACTCGAAGCTGAAATTATGGCTCTGGCTTTTGGTAATGTTTACACTTTTGGCCCCACTTTTCGGGCGGAAAATTCTAATACTTCTCGCCACTTAGCCGAGTTCTGGATGATTGAACCAGAAATGGCTTTTTGTGACCTTGATGGTAATATGGATTTGGCTGAGGCTTTCCTTAAACATATCTTTAAGTCGGTTTTAGAACAATGTCCAGAAGACCTGGAATTTTTTAACCAAAGAATTGATAATTCCGTCTTGGCTACGGCTGATAATATTATCAATAATGAATTTGAACGCATTACCTATACGGAGGCGATCGCACTACTAGAAAAAAGCGATCGCACCTTTGAATATCCCGTCAGTTGGGGCTTAGACCTACAATCCGAACATGAACGCTACCTAGCTGAAGAACTCTTTAAAAAACCCGTAATTGTGACCGACTACCCCCGTGAAATAAAAGCCTTTTATATGCGCCAAAACGACGACGAAAAAACCGTCCGCGCCATGGATGTTCTCGCCCCCAAAGTTGGCGAAATTATCGGCGGTTCTCAACGGGAAGAACGCTTAGATATCCTCCAAAAACGTATGGAAGCCTTACAAATTAACCCCGATGAATTATGGTGGTATTTGGATTTGAGGCGCTATGGAACTGTTCCCCATGCGGGTTTTGGTTTAGGCTTTGAACGGGTAGTTCAGTTTATGACAGGGATGGCTAATATTCGTGATGTAATTCCTTTCCCACGCGCTCCCCAAACCATTGATTTTTAAAGAGTCATTTACAGGGGTGTGTCAGTTTTGAAGTATCCCGTCATCATGACTACAGCCTGTTCAGAAATGATCTGATCATCTCTCAAAGTCCCTCTCCCTCTCTGGGATCCAGATTTAGGGTGAGGGGAATGTATTAAGCGACTGGTGAACAAGCTGTATTTCACCGTCGCTGGCGCACCCTACTAATCAAAGTCCCTCTCCCTCTCTGGGATCCAGATTTAGGGTGAGGGGAATGTATTAAGCGACTGGTGAACAAGCTGTATTTCACCGTCGCTGGCGCTACTAAATGTAATTAACAATATTGATTATTTGGAATTAAAGTTAAATAGGGATTTTTGCAACAGTTTAATACCTTTGTTGGCTACATCTGAATAACTCAACTCTCCCGCAAATATGCGGCTCATAGTCGCTGTGGCTGAAGGTTTTTTGACAGCTATTTGATAACCTAATTGAGGAAAACGGTAAAATATTTGAGCTAATTTCTGAGCAAACATCATCTGATTACCCCATTCCTCATTCATAACTTCTGTGTACTTATCTAAAGCATTAATATCCCCCCCTAGCGCTTGATTAATGGCTTCAGCCGCTTTTAAACCACTAAAAATAGATGGACGAATACCCTCAGCCGTAAATGGATCAACCACACAGGCGGCTTCTCCTGCTAAAACTGCATTTTGGGTATGTAATTTTTGTTGACCATCCCACAGAGAAATTGGATGTCCGCATTCAGTAGCATTATCTAAATTCAGGTTAAAAAATGTCGCATAATCTTCTAATATTCGTTTGAAATTTTGTGCTTTGCGTTGTTTAGAAAAAGCTCCAGCCCCCAGAGAATAGCCGTCAGCTTTAGGGAAATTCCAGCCATAACCACTATTGACTAAACCAAATTCAAAATATGTCTTCATATCCACAGGTTTAGATGTCGGTATTTCTAATTCTAACGCCCCCGCTACCAGTTTCTTTTGTTTGGTAAATCCTAACCATTTGGCTAGAGGACCTTTAGCACCATCCGCACCAATTAAATAACGACCAGTGTAGGTATCTTCCGGGGTTTTAACTAACCAGCGATCGCTTTGAAATTCTATCCCCAGAACCTCCGTATTATCTCTAACTGTAGCCCCTTTACTGATAGCCTGTTTGAGAATAAAGTAATCAAAAACCTCTCGCCTGACCATCCAAATCGGATTTATTTTTAATTCCACCTCTATGGGTTCCGATTTATTCCAGGTATAATAAACCATAACAGTTTTCAGGGAAATTGCCGGAGAAAAATCGAAATCAAACCAATCCTGAACTATCGGAGAAACTCCACCCCCACAGGGTTTATATCGTGGCAAAATCGCCTTATCAATAACTAAAATCGAATGACCTTTTTTCGCCAAATGATAGGCTGCTGTGGCTCCCGCTGGACCTGAACCTACAATAATACAATCAAAAATCATTAATTTATCCTTAAAATTAAAAGCAGGGAATTAAAGATTAGTCGGTGTTTTGACAATCTTCTCCCCCTGCTGTCTAACTATATTAACCTGGGCGGATTTATATCGCCGAGATAGGGCGGGTTTATGATCACAGGTATATGGCGGGTTTATGTGCATTCATCTGTTACTAGGATATACCGGGCGTGAACCCGCCCCTACCAATTACCATATACCCACATTGATTAAGGTTTCGGTTGGCGAACTGCTGGAGCCGCCGCCCCATAGTTGATCCGACACCCCACGTTAAAGATGCTTGAACCGCATTCTAAGGGTACTATTTGCTCATTGAGGATGGCGCTACAACTGACATACTCATCGCCATTGGTATCTCTGATCATACACCTAATCGGAGTCGCTCCAGAACTCTTGGACCAAGCCTTCATCCCTAACTCCGCTACCATATGAGACCAAAAAAATGACAGGAAACCGATCGCCACTACTACGGACAGAACTATTCCTACTTTCAGTTGCCAACTATTGATAATTTTAAGGAATTTATCCTTGAGGCTACTTACCGCCTCCACAGCATTATTACTGGTTTGCGTTGAATTATCTGTCATTTGTCTATTCTGATAGATTTACGCGACATTTTTCCGGTTCCGGACAATGCGACGATAGCACTGTTACCCGTTAAGGTAACAGAGGCGGTATCCCGCAAAGCTTTTAGAAAGATGATCCCAAAGCACTGTTTAGCTTGGTAGTCTCAGACCTGATTTTTCGCTTCACCTCACTAGCCATATTGGAAGTCTCGAATTGGAGCCCAAAAATTAGGCTGTGTTATGTGGGATGGTCAGGGATGCGACCCAATCAACCAAGGGCTGGAAGTCCCACTAGGAGTTTATTTCAGGCATCTCAGCCCTATTTGGTCTCCTAAACGTCTCGCACCCATACTTGGTATGGTAGCGCATCGCCCTAATTGGTTCAACTAATCTGCGATTAAATTAAGCTCCCCCGTTAATATTATTGCCAATTATGTTAAGTTTTGTTACAAATTGTCACGATCGCCATAGTAATGGGAGATAACTATTGACTTAGGGGGTTGGCTATGATACCATTTTAGATAATGGCAGGCACGACTAAAAAATTATTTAGGGATATATTTCCATTGTAAAGCGTAATACTCTAATGTTACCCCACATCCCCCCATCTTGTCAACCCCTTTAGGGGGGCGGGCCATTTTTTTTGAAAATTTAGAGCATTAGAGGAATGGAATGGGGGCGATTGTGGCATTAATTAGGGCTTTAACAAGCGAATAAATTCGAGGGGTAAGCCGTCAGCATCAGCAATAAAAGCGACCTCATAAACGCGGTTGCTGATTAGCTGTTGGGTAGGGGGAAGGAGAACCTTTAAAGAAGGGATGCGATCGCTCAAATGATGAATCCAAGTAGGTAAATCAGGAGTAATATCAGTCAAATCAAAAGAGAGATGATAGTAACCGACATAATGTTCATCTCCAAAGGGGTCAGGGGGTGGTGATGGTTCAGGAATTTGGATAAGTTCAAGGCGGCCCAAATCTCCTTGCATCCAACAGGCGAGGGTGTAGCCAGTAGTAAAGCGATCGGTGACGGAGAACCCCAACTGCTGATAAAAAGCGATCGCGCGATGAATATCTGCGGTGCGAATAGAAGCATGGTGCATGAAATTATCCCCATCTATTTCCATGAGCGCCAATTAAGATAAGGAAGGGGAGAGCCCCTTTTCCTTTTCCAGACTAAAGTTAATGACATCCCAACAGGGTTCAACCTGTGGGGAGGGGCTAAACTCTACAGGAAGACCATAGAGACGAGGTTCCCCCACCTCAGACTGATCACGCCAGGGGGTGTTACGTTCGAGATAAGAACTAATTAACTCCTGGTAACGCTGTGCGATGATGACTCGTGTGGCTCGATATCCTTGAGTATATAAGCGATCGAGGGCTTCGTGTATTTCAAAGCGGATACCGTCAGGATGGGTATGCTGTCGATACCATTCATCCTCCCATAAACGCCATTGTCGCCCGGACTGAAGATGTACCAATTCGCCAGTTTGAGGATCAGCTTCAAAAGCCCCATGTCGAGGACATAGGTAAGTATCCGTCAGGGTTAAAGCCGGGATTTTTTGGCGACAGTGAGGACAGCGAATCTCCGCCCCAAAAATAGGGTACTGCAAGGCAGAATTTATCATGAAACCGTTTTCCGAGCCAGTAGTGGTCTATTATAGCGATGGGTTTTGTATATGTATCAATCAGCCATCAGTTTAAGCTATGAACCTACCTGATCAAGCTCCCATTTGTCCAGCAGTCGGTCATTTTCCGCCACCGGATTTGTCTAAGGCTGCATTTGTCGCCCCAGGTGCGGTGGTGGTTGGTGATGTACAAGTGGGTTCAGGGGCGAGTATTTGGTATGCTGCGGTAGTGCGGGGGGATGTTGAACGGATTATTATAGGCGATCGCACTAATATTCAAGATGGTGCTATTCTCCACGGCGACCCCGGATATATTACCCATTTAGAACATGATGTTACCGTAGGTCATCGAGCGGTGATCCATGCCGCCCATATTGAACCGGGAAGTTTAATCGGCATTGGGGCAATTATACTAGATGGGGTGCGAGTCGGTTTCGGTAGTATTATCGGTGCGGGTTCTGTAGTGACCAAAGACGTACAACCGCGATCGCTAATGGTGGGAGTTCCGGCTAAACGTATCCGGGAAATTTCCGAAGCCGAAGTCACAGAACTTATTGACCACGCCCAACGATACGAGAAACTGGCACGATTTCACGCTGGAGGTAGCACGGAGACCGGATTTGAACTAAAATAGGGACGCACTCTAAAAATTCCTTGGCTACCAGTTATCCCATGAGGGATGAAAATGTCGGAGAAATTGTTATGGCCGGGGTGGAAGGTGGAAAATCAGCTTGACACTCCCCGCTCTGAAGAGACGGGGATTCTTGGCTCACCGAGACCACTTAAG